>DASPMH010000514.1:0-2742 GCA_035627175.1 Terriglobales bacterium
CCCCAGATCGGCCGGCGCTGATCGCCGAGGAACTGCGTATAGGCCGCGACCATCGCCGCGAGGCCGGCGAGCACCAGCAACCCCGTCGCGGCGTATCGTCCGACGCCGCCCAACGCTCGCCGCAGCTGCTGGGCGAAGAACATCGCCCCGAGCCCGACCAGGAAGTAGACGAACACCATCGTGCCGATGTCGCGGTTGAGGTTCGGCTTGCTGACCATGCCGGGCACCAGACCGATCACCATGCCGATGAGCAGCAGTTGGGCCCGCTCGTCGCGCCAGCGCAGCAGGCACCACACCAGACCGAAGACGAATAGCACCGCCGCCGGCAACTCGAGCGCCGGCTCGTCGATGAAGAAGTCGTCGCCGTTGCCGCGCCGATTGAACAGCAGCAGCGAGGACCGCAGCGACGCCTGCAAGGTGCTCGCGCCGCGCAACGCCGCGGCCCGTCCTTGGAAGGTGTCCCAGTGGTAGAAGGCGAAGTACGCCAGCGGCGCGATGGCGATGGCGAAGGTCACCGCCATGAACAGCAGCCCGAGCCAGTAGCGGCGGATGAAGCCGCGCCAGTACCACGACTGGACCACCAGCAGCACCACCCACAGCGCAAAGACGGCCGGATAGACGCGCGCCGCATTATAGATGTTGAGCGTCAACGCCAGGCCGAGCCCGGCCAGGATGAAATCCATCAGCCGGGCCCGCTCCAGGCCACGCAGGAAGAAACAGCCGGTCATGGCCATGAACATCGGCTGAAAGTCGGAGCGCCAACCGGTGCGGCTGAACACCAGGTGCCAGCCAGAGGCGGCGAGGAACAATGTCGCCATCAATGCCAGACGAATGCCGAACATGGTTCGCGCCCAGATGTAGAACAGCGGCAAGGTCAGCACGCCGGCGAGCATGCCCGGGGCTTGCACCGCCCGCAGCGTCGGACCCATCAGCCAGATCGCGGCGGCACGGAAGTAGAACGTCAGCGTCTCGCGGCCCCAAGCTTCCGAGGTGTACGGGGTGTAGGGCTCGCCGTTGAGAATGCGGATCGCATACAGTCCCTCCCAAGCGGCGTCGTGATTGAGACCCGCCGGGATCTGGTCGATGCGGTAGCAGACGAAGAAGACGCCGATCAGGATCACCAGCGCCAGCCAGCCGAGCTCGGCCCGCCGCGACATCTCGCCGGTCGTCACCGGCGGCAGGTCGGCGGCATCGCGTCCGACGAAATACAGCACCACCGCTCCAAGTGCGGCGACGATCCAGGCCGTCGCCGACATCGTCGGATCCGGCTGCACCGTCAACCAGTACTGCCCGGCGACGCCGGCAGCGAGAGTGAGCCCGATCAGCGCCAGCCGCACCGCCCGATTCGCCGGCGTCAAATCCCCCCTCCTTTCCAAGGAGGGGGCGAGGCGGAGGTCAGCGGTGCCGGGGAGGTCCGTGGTGCTCATGGCCGGCGAATCCGCACGATCCGGCCGCTCAGGTCGCTGACCACCAGCGTGCCGCTGCTCGCATCGAAGGCGATGCTCATTGGCGTGTCGAGCACGACGTCCGCCGGACTGCGATGCTTGATCGTCGCGAGAACGTTGCCCGAGCGGTCGTAGGCCCGAATCTCGCGCGCTCCCGGCACGGTCACCCAGATTCTCTGCTCCGGATCGATGGTGACGTCGGGCTCGGAGTAGACCTTGCTCTCCCAACCCTCGACGCGGAACTGGAACAGCGGCTGGCCATCGCTGGTGAATGCCTGCAAACGGCTGTTGCCGTTGTCGCACACGTAGACGATGTTCTCCGAGTCGACGGTAATACCCATCGGCTCGGTGAACGAGCCGACCTCGCTACCCGGCTTGCCCCAGGTGCGTTCGTGGCGGCCCTCGCTGGAGAAGCGATGGACGCGATTGTTACCGGTGTCGGTGACGTAGATCCGCCCGTCCGGCGCCGCCGCGACGCCGCGCGGGCCGTAGAACGACACGCTCCACTCGCGCAGATACTTGCCGTCGGGGGCGAACTGCTGAACGCGATGATTCCAGGTGTCGGCAACCAGCACCTCGCCGCTCGGTGCGACCTCGAGGCCGCACGGCTCTTTGAACTCACCCGGCAGGTCGCCCATCTTGCCCCAGTGGCGGACGTGCTTGAGCTCTTTGTCGAACTGCTGCACGCGATGATTGCCGAAGTCGGCGACGTAGATCTCGCCTTGCGATGAGACGCCGATGCCGCGCGGCTGCTGCAGCCGCCCCGGGGCATCCTGTACTTGCGCCGCGGTGATGCCGTCGACCGGGGCGATGTCTTCGATTGTCGACACCGGCATCGCGCCGCGGAAGCGTCCCTTGACCGCGAAGATGGTCACCGCCTCGTTCTGGTAGACGGGCGAGAGAATGTCGGTCCACTCCTTGAAGCGCTCGAGATTGCCGCCGGCGTAAGTGCGCCGCTCGAGACTGCCGACGAACACCAGGGCAACGTGGTAGCGCTCGAGAATGGCGGCGACGACTTCCTTGTTGTCGCTGGTGTAGGCGGTCTCGATATCGGCCTTGCGCAAGTTGATCTCGGGCCAGGGGTGGGCTCGCTGGAAGACATGGTATGCCCAGCCGAGCACCGTCGGCAGGCCGGTATTCATCGAGACGCGGGTGAACTCCTGGTAGGAGTCGCCGTGGGCCTCGAGGATCACCGGAATTCCCTGGACCCGCTCGTTGAGCCAGTCGAAGGCGGCGAGCTCGTACGGGGCGCGCTGGCGCAGGTACGCCATGCCGTCGAGCGTCGGCCGCGGCGTCT
>DASPMH010000515.1:0-2666 GCA_035627175.1 Terriglobales bacterium
CTGGAGTTCCACTGCCCGGGCCACGGCCTGCTCGCGCGTCGTTGCACCGAGCTTCTTGCGAGCGTTGATCAGATGCAGTGCCACGGTGGGCAATGAGATGTGCAGCTCGCGCGAAATGCCCGAGTTGTCGAGGCCTCGAGCCAAGCCCTCGAGACATTGAATCTCGCGGCGCGTAAGGGCGCGCTCCAAGCTCAAATCCATTGAGACCCACGCAGTTCGGCGGCTGCGAATCGTCAAGTGGAAGACGAAATAGGATGCAAACGGAAATCGCAATCTTCGCCGAACCTATACGAACCGATAATCTGTACACAATCTATCGATTTGAATAGATCGCTTTTTGCTCAAATTCGTTTTTGTTGGTTTAGTGGCCACATCTATAGGTTCCATCAGCTTACTTCCCAGTTTTCGTTATGATTACCTATGGTCACGAACTGGGGGGATATTGCGCCTAATAGGCTTCGTTTGGGCGATTTCCCGAAATAATCCGGCGAACTAACTATCGGCCGCAAATGCCGCGGCGTGTAGCGTGAGTGTTGCGTTGGAGAATTAGCATGTTGCGTAAGCGTATCACGGTAATGGGGCTGGCCCTTCTCGCACTTGCAGCAATTGAAACGCCGCTTTTAGCTGACGGGGAGCCGAGTGCCGCGCCGCCACCAGGCCCAGTCGCGAAGTCGAGCTGGTCTGGATTTTACCTCGGCATTGGCGGCGGTATGGGCAACGTCGATCAGAGCGTATCCGGCGAAGCCTCAAAATTCTTCACTGTCGACAAATACAAAAAGCACTGCCACTGGGTTTGGTACTATCCCTACTACAAGTGCAGCGATTATTTTCCGTCTGGGCACCACGAGGGAGGTTTCACCGAGCAGGGCAGCGCCAATGACGATGAGTGGCATGGCTTCGGCACGGTGCAATTCGGCGCCGACTATATGCTGCACGATCGCTTCCTGATCGGAGCTTTCGCAGACGTCGACATCTATCACGATGCCGGCAAGTCATTCAGCATCAAGGATGACAAGCTTTCCGCCTCCGGCGACCTCGACCTCGAGCGGGTGTGGTACGTCGGCGGTCGCCTAGGCCTATTGGTCCATCACGACTTTCTGCTCTATGGCGTCGGCGGCTATTCGCAGGCCGACATCGACAGCTCATCGACTGTCGACTTCAAGTACGGCCCCAACTTTACTCTGAGACCGGACGACAAGCTCAAAGGCTACTTCGTCGGCGGTGGCGGCGAGTGGAAGTTCCATAAGAACGTCGCGCTGAAGGTCGAGTATCGCTATGCGAAGTACGATAGCGATGGCGACTCGGATTCGGCCTCGAAGCAGTTCGTCGACTACGATTTCTACCACAAGAACGGCTACGACGTTTATGAGAAAGAGATCATTAAGAAGTATTACAATTCGAATGCCGATTTCGATGCGGACATCCATTCCGTCCGGGGGGTTCTCGTCTTCCGCGCCTACGACGAGCCTGCGCCGACACCATTGAAGTAACCGATCGGCGCTAGCCGAGAGTAGAGCTGGCGGCGCTTGCCGTCGCCAGCTCGATATTGTCCATGGTCACCCCTTTTCGAACAGTTCCCACCGGCGGCGATGGCAACGCGCTACGCTGCCGTCTTGACCTTGATCCAGCCGCGGTTCTTTCCCGACCGATAGGGCTGGTCGCGGCGTTTCGAGACGGTGCCCTAGAGCCCCTGCTGCTCGCTGACCGCCAGCATCTTCAACGGGTCGGGGAATTCCTCGGAGAAGCGCAGCGGCGGCACGCTGGCCTTGCAGCAGCGCCTGCAGCATACCCCGGCGCACGTCGAGTGGCTTATCGCGCAGGTCGGTGCCATCGAGGGTCAGCAGGTCGAAACACCAGGCACCTTGTGCCCCACGGAACAGCGATCCGGTCCCTCTGGGGCAATCTATAATCACTGACCGCGTGGTGCGGTTGGATCAATCTTGCGGAAACCCCCATGAAAGCAAAAATTATCGCCGCCGTTCTCATCGCCAGCGCCGCAGTCGCTCCCATTCACAGCGCCGAGGCTGGCCGCTTGGATGAGGCGATCTTCCTCGCGAAGGTTGCCAAGGCCAAGATGGTCGACGCTGGTCGCGGCCTCAAGAAGAAGGCCGTCTGCAAGCTGCTCGTCTGCTTGGGCAAGGTCAAACTGTAAGCTGACCAGCACGAGATTTTCGGTCCTTCGGACCGGGAAATCTCGTGCAAATTTCTTCTTCAATCCGCGCGCTGCGTTGGCCGCGTGGGGGACGCAACGCGGCCCGCCGGCCCGAGTCGCCGACCGGGCTCGTGACGCGAACGCCGTGCGGGTAAACCTTGCAGCTTACAGTTTTCGTCATTCGGAGATCGAAAGCACGGTCAATTACCCTCTCTTCGCGCGAGGGATCGTTACCGGGTGGCCGAGACGAAGACTCGGGCTCCGCTCCTGTTCGGAGCTAGAGCCCGGTCCTCCGCGACCGCGGGGACGAGCCTAGTCGTCGTAAACAGGCGCTTCCTCTGCACTGAAGCGACCGAGCGATACGCTGACCCAGACCGCATCGCCGGTGAAGCCCTTTGCTTCTGATGGCGGTAGCCTCATCGGGCGCATTGCGGACCTGGTAGATGTTGTAGTCCGGACCCTTTTTCGCTTCGGCCTGGTCGTTCTTCGGTTCGTTAGTGCGTGCCATGATCCT
>DASPMH010000516.1:0-3973 GCA_035627175.1 Terriglobales bacterium
CTCGACCTCGCCGGTCATCAGGTGCTGACCGCCTACGACGGAGACGACGGGGTGCAGCTAGCGGAACGCGAGCGTCCGGATGTGGTGCTGCTCGATCTCGGCATGCCGAAAATGAACGGCTACGACGCCTGCCGCCATCTCCGCCGCCAAAGGTGGGCTCAGAGGGTGACGATTGTCGCCCTGACCGGCTGGGGACAGGAGGACGATCGCCGCAAATCGCGCGAGGCCGGCTTCGACGATCACCTGATCAAACCGGTCGACCCGCACCACCTCAGCGCGATTCTAGCTCAGGCCGCCGCCCGGCTAATCCCGGCGATGGCCGTCTGACCGCGGCGCTCACCGCAACCACAGCTCGCGCGAGATCATCGCCGCGTTCCACAGCGCATGGGCGACGAAGCAGGGGTACAAGCTGCCCGACTTGATCCTCAGCCAGCCCAGCCACAGTCCCAAAACCGCGTGGCTGAAGAAGGTCAGCGGCAGCAGATGGACGACACCGAACAACGCCGCTTGCAGATACCAAGCTTCGTTGATGTTGAAGACCCGCTCGAGCGAAGTCTGGATCAATCCCCGAAAGGCAAGCTCCTCGATCAGGGCCGGCACCACGGTCAACATCAGCAGCGCAGCCCAAAGCGGCAGACCCGCCTCTCGATAGATGTCGCTGTACGTCAGCGTCCGGATCAGCAAGCGTTCGCTGATGGCAAGGTAGGCGACCAACACCGTGATCGCCACCGCCGAAGCGATCCACATCTGCCAGAGCGTGCGGGTGCTGGCCGCAGGCCACTGCAATAGCGGCGCGAGCTGATCGCGATAGGCGACGGCGAAAGCGAGCACGGTAAGCGCGTTGGCGGCAGCAACCGCCGCCCCCGGCCACGCCAGGTTCGGGAAGATCCGGATGAGAATGGCCATGCCGAGCGAGTTGGCCAAGAGGAGTCCGAAGATCCAGCCGACCCGCTTCAGAGCAGTCGCTTGATCGCGCAAGGCCGTCGCGGTCGAGGTCGGCTTGCGTGCCGGGTTGGCGCTGCTCGCCTCTTGCGTCAGAGGCCGCCCGCATCCGGCGCAGAACTTCGCTCCCGGACGCAACAATTGGCGGCAAGAACGGCAGGCGTGAGCCCCCTGCCGCTCGCCTGCGTCAAGCACGAGCGACGTGCAGCGCTAACGCCGCCTTGATGCCCTTGGTCAGGTAGGCGATGACGAGCACCTTCAGCATCACGCCTTGGAGAATCGTTTCGGGGTCGGCCATCCCTTTGAGCACCACCGCAGCCGCATAGCACGCGATCGCCATCATCACGGCCGGCAGCGGCGAGGTCCGACCCCAACTTGCCAGGCCGGCCATGATCAACGCCATCATCAGGTGGCTGACCAGGGTGCCGCGTGGCTCCAAGGTGAGCTTGTCGCGCAGCTGGGACACGGTATAGCCCGCATCGCCCATCGGCAGGATGTCGTTGGCATCCATGCCGGCTAACCGGGCCAGGACCTCGGTCGCCTCGCGGCTGAGGAAGTAGTACCCGACGACGCCGACGACGATGAACAGCAGCGCCAACGTCCACATCACCTTGGTGGCGTCGCGTACATCGCCCAGCTGCAGGCGCTGTTTGACCGGCGGCAAGAGATGCCCGCAAGCATCGCAGAAGCGATCGTTCGGACACACTTCTCGCCCGCAATCGCCACAGAGCAGGGGCCGGCCGGTGGTGCGCGCGTACAAGCGGCCGTCGACATAGAGACGTGCATTCAACTTGACGACGTATTGGGGACGGACCGACACCACAGCACGGCGGCCGCCGGCAAGGCGGAATTCGAGATCACGCTGCATCTTCCAGCTGCGAGTGCTCAGCAGCGCCGTGCCGTCGACACGGACGGTCTCCTTGCCCAAGGTGCTGAAGCGCGCCTCGACGCAGGTGCCGTCCTCGAGCTGCCAGAGAAACTTCATTGCCGGGCCAACGTAACAAGTGCCATGCCGTCGCACGGCGTTACGGAATACCTTTAGTTGGCCACGCCTGCCCTGTCACGAAACTGGCAGCGGAGTACGGAAATGTACTGTAAGTACCAATGCATGCGCCCGCTTGGCCAAGGGCTGATGCCTTCCGCCGGCGGAAGGCATCAGCGCCGCAGGCGCGGGGGATTTCTGCCGATCACGACATCCGCGGCGGCCGCAGCTGCGGCAGCACCGCCTTGGTCTCCTCGACGATTCCGTCCCAGTCGGTGGCGCTGAGCTGGAAGCTGAGCTGATAGTCGGCCGACAGCTTGTACTTGTTGCGGCCGCGGGCGACCAACGCGATCAGATGGTCGACCTCGACCTGCGCTTGCGGATGGAATTGCAGCGTCACCCAGCCGTTGCGCAAGGCAGCTCGCACGATCATCTCGGTCTTGAGATAACGGCGCAGGTCCATCAAACGGATGAAGTTGTCGGCGAGCGGAGGCAGCGGCCCATAACGATCGACCAATTCCGCGACCAACTCGGTCAGCTCCTCCTGGGTCTTGTGGCGCGCCAGGCTGCGGTAGAAGACAATGCGCTGCTCCTCGTCGCGGATGTAATCCTCGGGCAGAAATGCCGGGATGCCGAGCTGGATCTCCGGCTCGAGCTCGGGCTCGACCTGCTGGCCACGCAGCTCGACGATCGCCTCCTCCATCATCTGCTGGTAGAGCTCGAAGCCGACCGCGGTGACATGCCCCGACTGCTGCTTGCCCAGCAAGTTGCCGGCGCCGCGAATCTCGAGATCGTGCGCCGCCAGCTTGAAGCCGCCGCCGAGGTCGTCGAGCTCCTGCAAAGCCCGCAAGCGCAGCTGCGCGTCGCGCGAGATCACCTGTTCGCCCGGTATCATTAGATAGGCGTAGGCACGTTCGGTCGAACGGCCGACACGGCCACGGAGCTGATAGAGCTGCGCCAGGCCGAAATGATCGGCGCGATCGATGATGATGGTGTTGGCATTGGGCACGTCGATGCCCGACTCGATGATCGCCGAGCACACCAGCACGTCGATCTTGCGGTCGAAGAACTCGCCCATCACCTTTTCGAGGGTGTGCTCGTTCATCTGGCCATGGCCGACGCCGACTCTCGCCTCGGGGGCCAGCTCGCGGATCCGGCGCGCCATCATCTCGATGGTCTCGACGCGGTTGTACACGTAGAATACCTGCCCCTGGCGACCGAGCTCGCGCAAAATCGCCTCGCGGATGATCCCTTCGTCGTGGCGGGTGACGTAGGTGCGGATCGCCAGCCTGTCGATCGGCGGGGTCTCGATGACGCTGAGGTCGCGGATGCCGAGCAGCGACATCTGCAGCGTGCGCGGGATCGGCGTCGCCGTCAGCGTCAGGACATGCACCAGCTTGCGCAGCTGCTTGATCTTCTCTTTGTGGCGGACACCGAAGCGGTGCTCTTCGTCGATAATCAGCAGGCCGAGGTCTTTGAATTCGATGTCGGCCTGCAGCAATCGATGGGTGCCGATGACGACGTCGACGGTGCCGTCCGCGAGGCCCTCGACGACCGCCCGGGACTCCGCCTCGGTCTGGAAGCGCGAGAGGGCCTTCACGGTCACGGGGAACGGCGCGTACCGCTCGGCGAACGTCTCGAGGTGCTGCTGCACCAGGAGGGTCGTCGGGACCAGGACGGCGACCTGCTTGCCGTCCTGCACCGCCTTGAACGCGGCGCGGACGGCGATCTCCGTCTTGCCGTAGCCGACGTCGCCGCAGACGAGACGGTCCATCGGCACCGTCTTCTCCATGTCGGCCTTGACCTCGTCGATCGTGGCGAGCTGGTCCGGCGTCTCGACGTAGGGGAACGCGTCCTCGAGCTCGCTCTGCCACGGGGTGTCCGGCCCGAACGCGTGCCCGGGCGTCGCCATCCGCGCCGAGTACAGGCGGATGAGCTCGCCGGCGATCTCCTTGACCGCCTTGCGGGCGCGGCCCTTCGTCTTGGCCCAGTCCGAGCCGCCCATCTTGTTCAGCGTCGGCGTCTCGCCGCCGGTGTACTTCGTCACCT
>DASPMH010000517.1:0-3149 GCA_035627175.1 Terriglobales bacterium
CTGGCATGAGCGCGATATCAGCCATTCCTCCGCCGAGCGGGTGATCGGCCCCGACGCGACCATCGCGCTCGATTTCATGCTGCACCGCATGACCCGGGTGGTGCGCGACCTGGTCGTCTACCCCGAGCGGATGAGCGCCAATCTCGAGCGGTGGCGCGGCGCGGTGTTCTCCGAAGGCTTGCTCCTCGCGCTGGTACAAAAGGGGCTGGCGCGCGAAGAGGCGTACCGCTGGGTGCAACGCTGCGGTTTGCGGGCGCAGGAGGGGGCTGACTTCCGCGACGAGGTACGGCAAGATGCCGACATCACTCGCCACCTGAGTGCTTCCGAAATCGACGAGCTATTCAATCTGAGTCACCAGCTGCGGCACGAGTCCGCGCTGTACGAACGTGTCTTTGGAGGGGAATGACCGATGGAAAAGCGCGAGTTGCTGTACGAGGGCAAGGCCAAGAAGATCTACGCCACAGACAATCCCGATCTGGTGATCCAGTATTTCAAAGACGATGCTACCGCTTTCAACGCCAAGAAGAAGGGCACGATTGCTTCGAAGGGCGTGGTCAACAACGAATTGAGCGAGGTGTTCTTCCGCCTGCTCGAGAGCGAAGGGGTGCCGACCCATTTCGTCGAGCGTCTCAACGAGCGTGAGATGTTGGTCAAGAAGCTCGACATCATTCCGCTCGAGACGGTGGTGCGCAACATCATCACCGGCAGCCTGGTCAAGCGCCTCGGCCTGCAGCAGGACGAGGGCAAGGATCTGCCCGAGCCGTTGCTGGAGTTCTTCTACAAGAGCGATCCGCTCGACGACCCGATGATCAACGAGCATCACGCCGTCGTGCTCGGCATGGCAACCAAGCCAGAAGTGGCGCGCATCGAAGAGATGGCGCTCAAGGTAAACACCGTGCTCAAGCCCTTCCTCGCCGCTCGCGACCTACTGCTCGTCGACTTCAAGCTCGAGTTCGGCCGCCATCACGGCCAGATTCTGCTCGGCGACGAGATCTGTCCCGATACCTGCCGGCTGTGGGATGCCCACACTCGCAAGAAGCTCGACAAGGATCGCTTCCGCCAAGATCTTGGCGAGGTGGAAGAGGCCTACCAAGAAGTTCACCGCCGCGTCGTGGCTGCCTGAGATGCGGGCGCGAGTATTCGTCACTCCCAAACGCGGTGTGCTCGATCCCCAAGGCAAGGCGATCGAGGCCTCGCTGCATTCGCTCGGCTACGAAGAAGCTCGGGACGTCCATCTCGGCAAGTACATCGAGCTGTCACTCGAAGGTATCGATCGCAATAGCGCCGATCAGCGCGTCGAAGAGATGTGCCGCAAGCTGTTGGCGAACGGCGTGATCGAAGACTACCGCTTCGAGATCGAAGGATAAGCACATGCGCTGGGGCGTAGTCACCTTTCCCGGATCGAACGACGACCACGACGCGCTCCATGCCGTCGGTGAGGTCCTCGGCGGCGACGCGGTTTCGCTGTGGCACGGTGACCGCGATCTCAAGGGCGCCGACTGCGTCATCCTGCCCGGCGGATTTTCGTACGGCGACTATCTTCGCTGCGGCGCCTTGGCGCGGTTCTCGCCGGTGATGGAGAGCATTGCCACCTTCGCCCGTGACGGCGGCTACGTCATCGGCATCTGCAATGGCTTCCAAATCCTCTGCGAAGCGGGCTTGCTACCGGGAGCGTTGATCGCCAATCGCAGCCTGCGCTTCATCTGCAACGATGTGCACCTGCGGGTCGAGCGCACCGATCTGCCGTTCACTTGCAATTACACCCGCGGCCAGGTGGTGCGCATTCCGGTCAAACACGGCGAGGGCTGCTACATCGCCGACCCGACGACACTCAGCGAGCTCGAGGAGCAGCGCCAGGTGGTGTTTCGCTACGTCGATGCGCTAGGCGAGGTCACTGCCGAAGTGAACTGCAATGGCTCGCTCCACAACATCGCCGGCATCGTCAATCGCCAGCGCAACGTCCTCGGCATGATGCCGCACGCGGAACACGCCGTGGAGCGCTTGCTCGGCGGCGATGACGGCATCCACCTTTTTCGTTCGGTGATGACCGCGCTGTCCGACGGCTACCCTGGCCAAGCCTCGGCAGTGTCCGACCGCTGATGGCCGGCTTGGATCCGCCCAAAATGATGACCGACCCGGTTTCGCTGCAGCAGGCGCTCGATCACGGTTTGACGCCGGCGGAGTTCGAGCGGATTGCGACGGGCTTGGGACGCGTGCCCAATCTGGTCGAGCTCGGAGTGTTTTCGGTGATGTGGTCGGAGCACTGCAGCTACAAGAGCTCGCGGGTTCATCTGCGCCAGCTGCCGACCAAGGGGCCGCGGGTGTTGCAGGGGCCGGGTGAGAACGCCGGCGTCGTCGATATCGGCGACGGCCTCGCGGTCTGCTTCAAGATCGAGAGCCACAATCATCCATCCTTCGTCGAGCCACGCCAAGGCGCCGCCACCGGCGTCGGCGGCATCATGCGCGACGTCTTCACCATGGGCGCGCGGCCGATCGCCAACCTCAATTCGCTGCGCTTCGGCAGCTTCGACCATCCCCGCACCCGCTATCTGATCAACGGCGTCGTCGCCGGCGTCGGCGGCTATGGCAACTGTGTCGGCGTGCCGACCGTGGCCGGCGAGGTCTATTTCGACAGCGGCTACAACGGCAACATCCTGGTCAATGCGATGACCGTCGGCTTGCTGCGCTCGGATAGGATTTTTCGCGCCAAGGCCGCCGGCGTCGGCAATCCCGTGCTGTACGTCGGCTCGAAGACCGGCCGCGACGGCATCCACGGCGCGACCATGGCCTCGGCCGAGTTCGACGACGCCTCGGACGAGAAGCGCCCGACCGTCCAGGTCGGCGACCCCTTCGCCGAGAAGCTGCTGATCGAGGCCACCCTGGAGCTGATGGCCACCGGCGCCGTCGCCGCCATCCAGGACATGGGCGCGGCCGGCCTCACCTCCTCGTCGGTCGAGATGGCCGGCAAGGGCAGCGTCGGCATCGAGCTCGACCTGGACGCCGTGCCCCAGCGCGAAGAGGGCATGAGCGCCTACGAGATGATGCTGTCGGAGAGCCAGGAGCGGATGCTGGCGATCCTGAAGCCCGGCCGCGAGGCCGAGGGCCAGCGCATCTTCGAGAAGTGGGGCCTGGACGCCGCCACCATCGGG
>DASPMH010000518.1:0-4374 GCA_035627175.1 Terriglobales bacterium
GAGGCACCGGGCGCTGCGCCAGCTGCTCGTGGGCCAGCGCCAGAGCATGATCGAGACATACTTCGGCGATGTCGGTCAGCGCGGTCTCCGCCTCGCGGCGGCTGACCTCGCCGACAATGTCGAGCAGCCCGACGTTGACCAGCTCGCGGTGATGAAACAGCCGCAGAGTGTCGAGCTGAGTCTCGCTGTCGCTGCCGCCATGCTCGGCGGCGAGCTGCCGGCTCAACGCGGCGAAATTCGCCTCGAGCTGCGGCCGGTCGAGCAGCAGTACCGTCGGGTCTTCGAAGATCGGCTCGATCAGGCGCGGATAGGTGGCGAGGTAGCTGGAGAGATGCTCCGAGGTGGCGAACAGTGTCGCCAGACGCGGCACCAGCTCCGGGCGATCGAGCAACAGCTCGTAGTAGAAGCGGCGGTGGCCGATGCCGGCCGTGAACCGCTCGAGGTTGTTGAGCCCGCGCTGCGGGTTCGGACCACCTTCGATCTCTCGGGCGAAGTGTGCCGCGAGCTCTTGCATCGCGTCGCGACCGGCGGAGTGCGCCAGCAGGTCGGGGATACGACTGGCAAAGAACCCCATGATGCGATCGGCAGTGTCTTCCGGAAACAGTCGCCGCAGCAGCTCCTCGACGGTGGCGCGGTGCTGCGCCAGAGCTTGCTCCAGCTGCACCGCCGGATCCTTATGGTAGCCGAGGCTGCGGCCAAGCTGTGCTCTTTCCTCAGGCGCCGCCGGAAAACTGTGCGTCTGGCGCTCGCCGATCATCTGAACGCGGTGCTCGAGCCGGCGCAGAAAACGATATGCGGCGAGTAGGGCATCGGCATCGCCCCGCTGCAGCACCCCGACCTCGGCCAGCCCCTGCAGCGCCGCCTCGGTGCCGCGCCGGCGGACCTGCGGGATCTGGCCGCCGTGCACCAGCTGCAACGCCTGGGCGATGGTTTCGACATCGCGGATGCCGCCGCTGCCGCGCTTGATGTCGAAAGCGTCGGGATCGGTATAGGCAGCCGCGGTGAGATTCTTCAGATCGGTGATGGCGGCGATGCTGTCGTAGTCGACGCTGGTGCGATAGAGCATCGGCCCGAGTGAGCGGATCAAACGCCAGCCGAAGGCGAGATCGCCGGCGACCGGCCGCGCTTTCATCGCCGCCGCTTTCTCCCAGGTTGCGGCCCAGGTGTCGTAGTACTGCAAGAAGGCGCTGTCGGCGATCACCAACGCGCCTT
The DNA here is from genome assembly GCA_035627175.1 of Terriglobales bacterium. Lineage (GTDB taxonomy): Bacteria > Desulfobacterota > Binatia > HRBIN30 > HRBIN30 > DASPMH01. The sequence goes on from DASPMH010000518.1 coordinate 1,213, forward strand.
GCTTCCCTTCGGGACGCAACTCGAGGTCGACGCGGTAGAGAAATCCGTCCGGCCCTTGCGCCGCGACGATACGGCCGAGCTCCTGAGCGAGTCGGGTGTAGTACTCAACCGGCGCGACCTTCTCGGCGAGCGTACCGCCACCGGCAGCTTCGAAGACGTACACCAGGTCGACATCCGAGGAATAATTGAGCTCGGCGGCGCCGAGCTTGCCCAGACCGAGAATGACGAACTCGGCGACTTCGCCGCTCCCCGCGGGCAGGCCGAAGCGCTCGCGGGTGCGCTGGTCGGCGAGCCGCAGTGCCGCCTGCAACAGCACGTCCGCGAGCGCTGAGATCTCCGCCAGCACCTCGGGCTCGCGGCTGTCGGGGATCAGCTCCGGGCTGAGCTCGCGTGCCGTGATCCGTACCAGCGAGCGGTACTTGAAGCGGCGCAGTATCTGCGGCGCCTGCGTCTCGCTGCTGGCAGCGAGCTCCTCCTCGAGCTCGGCGCGGTAGGTTTCCGCGCCGCGCGGCCGGGCGAGGTCGTCGCCGGTAAGATCGAGCAGCCACTGCGGTTGGGCCGCCAGGACAGGGGCGAGAAAGGGGGCATGGACGACCAGCCGCGCCAGCAGGCGCAGCAGAGCGCCCCTGCTCTCGCGCCAGGCCTGCTCCAATCGCGACCCGGGCAGATCGGCGGCGGCGAGCAGCGCCGCGGCGGCTGCGTCGAGCTGGCTCTCGCCACCGCCGCTGGTGGTGATCTCCTGCCGTAGTCGCTCGCCGATGCCGGCGAGCCCGTCACGCGGTTCGAGCTGCGTGAGTCGGGCGTAGCTCACTTGCGCTTCTGCTTGCGGCCTCCGCGTCGACTCGGCTGGCGATCGATCTGCGGGGTCAGCAAACCGATGGCCGATCCGACGTCGCTGGCAGCATGAGCATTGACCCGCAAGGTCGGCCCGTAGTGCAGCACGAAAGCATTGAGAGCTTCGACGCCATCGGCTTCGAAAACGACGACGCCGCGAAAGGGAGGATCACGATCGGCCCAGACGTATTCGCCGATGTAGCGGAAATCGTCGGGTTGCTCGTGCTCCCATTCCAAGCGCTTGGCGATAGCCGCTTCGAAGGTGTCCCAACTGAGCTCGTACTCGGCGACGAAAAGCATCCGACTCCTCCCAGTCACTGCGAATTGGTCGTAGTGCCGCTGGTCAGCGGCGATCGGCGGGCTCGGCGGCGAGCCGGGGCCGCGGCGCCGTGCGTAGGCGCCGCTTGCTGCCCTTGGCGGGGGTGCCGCCGTTGCTCTTGGCTGCGGCCTTGCGCATCGCTCGCTTTGGCGCCGCGAGCCGGGCCGGTGACGGATCGGCCGCGCTCGCACGGCCGGCCAAACGCGATCGCGGTGCCAGCCAGTCGGCGATCGGCTGCCAGACATTGGCGGGAGCGCCCGATCCCGCGAAGACGCCCATGTGCCCGCCGGGAACGATCAGGAAAGTCTTGTCGCTGCTGCTGACGATCTTGTCGACCGCCCGCGCCGCGGCGACCGGGGCGATCGAGTCGCTGTTGCCGGCGAAGGCGAGCAGGTTGCTCTTCACCCGCCGCAGGTCCGCGACTTTCTCGCCGAAGCGCATCTTGCCCTTCACCAGCTTGTTCTGCCGCATGAACTCGCGGGTGAATTGCAGAAACGCCGCCTGCGGGTAATCGATGAACTGGCCGACCCACTGGTTCATCGCATCGAAGCCGTTGACGTACTCCTCGTTGTAGAGGTTCATGAACAAGTCGGCGTAGCGGGTGAAGTTCTTCATCGGCGTCAGCAGCCGAAAGGCGGTGCTCGACAGTCCACCGGGAACGTTGCCGATCTTGCGCGCCAGGAACTCGACCTGTGAGCCACCGTACTTCGCCGCCCAGGCGAGCACGCCGAGCTTGCTGGCGTCGATCGGCGCGCCGATTGTGACGATGTTGAGGACGCTGTCGTCCTCGTTGGCGGCGATGTGCATCAGCGCGAACAGGCCGCCCATGCAGTAGCCGACCAGCGACAGCTCGCTTGCTCCGGCGTGCTCCTTGGTCACCGCACAGGCGGTCGGCATCCAGTCGAGGACGTAGTTGTCGAGGCTGACGTAGGCATCGGCGTCGTCGGGCTCGCCGAAATCGACGAGGTAGACGCGGTAGCCGCTCTGAATCAAAGTCGCCACCAGGCTGCGGCCGGGATAGAGGTCGAAGATGAACGGCTTGACCATCAGCGGCGGCACCAGCAGCACCGGAATCGGATAGCGCGGCTTGACCGACCCCGCGTGGTAATGCCGGACTTGCAGCTTGTCGCGCTGATAGACGACGTCGAACGGGGTACGGCCGACGACGCTGCTGCTGTCGCGCAGCATCCACTCGATGCCGTTGACGAAGCGCAGCGCGGCGCGATGTGCCTGCACCCGCGCCAACTGCTCGCTGCGCTCGATCAGCCCTTGAAACACGGGCCATAGCTAAGAGGCACACGAGCGATTGTCAACGTAACCGCCGCCGCAGCAGCAGGTGTGCGCCCCCTTTCCCAACTTTCCCAGAGGGCTGAGGCTTTCGCCGGCGAAAGCCTCAGCGCCACAGGCACAGGGGGATTTCTGCGAGTCGCCACGGGCGACACGCAGCCTACCTGCCGCACTCTTCCACCTTCGCCAAGGCTGCGGTGGACAAGCCCGAGCGCAGCTACATCGCTCCGCTTCGGTTGGCCGCCACGCTCTGCCGAGCGCAGCTACATGCTTGTGACCGCAGTGGCGGGGGTCTAAAGGGCGCTGCGATGCTGCCGCTGCTGATGCTCCCGGTGCGCTTCCCGCGCCTGACTCTGGCGGTGATCTTGGCGATCACCATCTGGCTCGGCCGGCACGCCGGGCAGATCGAGTTCGATGCCTCGATCGACAGCCTGCTGCCGCGCAACGACCCGGAGCGGCTGTACTACGAGGGCGTCAAGGAGACCTTCGGCAGCGACGAGGCGGCGATCGTCGCCGTCTTCGCCGACAACGTCTTCGCTCCGGCGACGATTGCCAAGATCGATCGTATCTCGCGCGAAATCGAGAACATCGAAGGTGTTCGCGAGGTGCTCAGCTTGGCGACGGTGCAGGGTGTCGAGACCGACGAATTCGGCGCGATCTCCGTCGGCCGGCTAATGAAACGCCTGCCGCAGAGCGTAGTCGAAGCCCAGCGATTGCGTCAG
>DASPMH010000519.1:0-2229 GCA_035627175.1 Terriglobales bacterium
TTTAATCCGGCAACCCCATCACAGCCCTGTAATACCCCTGCAAAAACCCCGACCTCCGCTCCGCCGCCTCTTTGTGATCAATCTCCCTCACCAACAAATGCCGCTCCACCTCCGGCTCATACCCATACGTAGCCCTCTCGATCAACCCCCAGCAATCCTGCACCTGGTACGGCTTCCCCATGGTCTCGAGCTCGTCCTGCAAATTCTTTGCATCCCGCCAAGTCATCTTCGCCGTCTTCCACCGCGTCTGCCCGTTCTCTGTATACCAATCAAACCCATACTGATCCGCGTTCCGATCAAATTCACTCACCCACCCGCTCTGCTGATCGCGGTTGATGTTGAGCGTGTGCCACTTCCAGTTCGGCAGCCCATTGTCGAGCGCCCACTGGTGCGTCGCCCACAGATCCTCCCGCGTATCCGGCGGAATCCCAACGATCAAGCTCGTCCGAAACGTGACCTGCCGCTGCCAGATGTCATGATACAGCTGCGGAATCCAAGTCCGGGCATGCTCCCCGCTCCACGCCTTGCCGATCAACCGGCTCGACTCGTGCCCGAGCGTCTCGACCCCCAAGAATCCCGAGACCAGGCCCGCTTCGCGCAGCTTCTCCGGCTGCGACGACCTGTACGTCCACAACAAGTCTGGCCGCAAGTACGCGGCAAAGTTGATGCGAAACGGCAGCGCCTTCGACATCGCTCCGAACGCCTCGATCTTGTCGTTACTATCGTTGAACGTATCCTCCAGCATGTAGTAATGCCGGGTCCCGAACCGCTCGTAATTCTGCACGACTTCATCGCGCACCAACTCGATCCGCCGGCCAAAGTCGTTCTTGCTCTTCCCAATGTACGGGTACCGACAGAACTTGCACTTGAAGATGCAGCCGCGCGCCATCTCCAGCGGGAGAGCCTCGCCCGGCTGCACGCAGTCGCGGTCGTGCCAGACGTGATCGCAAGTCTCGATCTCGAAGCGCTTGCGCAGGTTCATCGGCACGGCGCCCTCGCGGATCACCTTGTTGCCGAGCACCATCTCGATCGCGGGCATCTCCTTGCCCCGATACACATGATCACAGTACGCGAGCAGCGTATCCTCGGCGTGCCCATAGAAGTAGTAGTCGAACGCCCGCTGGTTGCGGTAGAGCCGGCTGACCATGTGCACCGCGGCGCCACCAGTCACGAACGTGACCTTCGGGTGGGCGCGACGCAGCGCGGGGATGATCTCCTCGCAGACCATCTTGGTCCACCACTTGTCGTCGCCGGGCACGAACATGCAGTTCCAGCCGACGATGCGCGTCTCGGGCTTGATGAACTTGTTGACGAGCTTGAGGATCTTGGGCTTCTCGAACTTGTGCAGGAAGTCGAGCACCTGCACGTCGTAGCCGTGCTTGCGCAGGTACCAGGCCAACTGGTACGGGCCCCACGGGCGGTACAACCGATTCGTGTTGCTGAGGATGCTCGTGAGCAGCACGACGTGCATGGGCGCGCGACTTTATCACGAGCAGGTCCCGATGTGGAGCGTTGCTCGCGCAATCAGTGGTCGGCCAGCAACTCGAACGCTGGCTTGCTCTCGTTCCACTCGAACAGGTCCGCCGGCCCGACATCGTAGAACCACGCCCTCAGCCGGAGCCGACCGTCGGCGAGGTGCTCGGTCACGGCCGGGAAGCTGCGGAGGTTGGCGAGCTGCCGGACGGCGACGGCTCGCGCCGCGTCGTCCACGTCTTGGTACTCCGACAGATCACCCGAAGCCGGCGGGACCGCGGCCAACCGCTGCTCGAGGTTGGCGAAGCCCTCCGGCACGTATTGACTCTGGATCCTCTTGACCGCGCCACCAGGGCACTTCAAGCAGCCGCAGAGTCACAGCAGCGAGTGCGGATCGACGTCCACGCGGGCGAGTGTCTCGCTCGCGCCCCTTCCTCGGGGACCCATCGCGCGCTGCAGGTGGCGAAGCACCCAGCGCAGTGCATTGCGACGATCAGCACGCAGCAGCATCTGCATGCGGACCCGTCGGTTGATCCGCTCGATCGGTGAGTCGACGGGGCCGAGCGACTCGACGTGGGCCTCGCCGCCGGCGGCCACCCGGGCACACAGCTGCGAGGCCATGGCTCCGAGCTCTTTGGCGCGCGCCTCGACCTGCGGACGCTGCTCGCCGCTGATGCGCACGAGCGCGACGTGACCGAACGGCGGGTTGCCATGCCGGGCTCGCGCGGCCAGCTCGACCTCGGCGAAGCCCTCGAA
>DASPMH010000520.1:0-3429 GCA_035627175.1 Terriglobales bacterium
CAACGTATCCCGACCGGCACCATGGTCCACAACATCGAGCTCAAGCCGGGTCGTGGCGGCCAGCTGGCGCGCAGCGCCGGTGCTTCGGCACAGCTGATGGCGAAAGAGGGTAGCCTGGCGCTGCTGCGCCTGCCTTCCGGCGAGCTGCGCTACGTGCCGTCGGCCTGCAAGGCGACCATCGGACAGGTCGGCAACCTCGACCATGAAAACGTCTCGATCGGTAAGGCCGGCCGGACGCGCTGGCTCGGACGCCGTCCGAAGGTTCGTGGTATGGCGATGAACCCGGTCGATCACCCGCACGGTGGTGGCGAGGGCCGTTCCAAGGGAAATCACCCGACGTCGCCGTGGGGCCAACCGGCCAAGGGCTACAAGACACGGCACAATCCGCGCACCGAGCGCTTCATCGTCAAACGTCGTGGCCGTTAGGAATTGAGGAGAGAAGGTGGCAAGGTCAGTCAAAAAGGGTCCTTTCATCGACGAGCACCTGATCAAGAAGGTGCAAGTGATGAACGATTCGCGCGAGCGCCGAGTGATTCGCACCTGGTCGCGGCGCTCGACGATCATTCCGGACATGGTCGGCTACACCTTCGCGGTGCACAACGGCCGCAAGTTCATTCCGGTGTACGTCTCGGAGAACATGGTCGGCCACAAGCTCGGGGAATTCTCGCCCACCCGTACCTTCCACGGTCACTCCGGCGACAAAAAAGCCGACGTGAAGAAGTGAGAAAGGGATAAGATCGCATGGAAGCAAAAGCGGTCAGCCGGCATCTGCGGATCGCCCCGCGCAAGGCGCGGCTGGTGATCGATATGATCCGCGGTAAGAGCGTCTCGGAAGCGCTGATGATTCTCGATTTCACCGCCCGCAAGGGGGCGAAACTGGTTACCAAGACGCTCAAGTCGGTGATCGCCAATGCCGAGAACACACAGCGGGTCGATGTCGACAAGCTGTACGTGCGCAAGATTCACGTCGACGAGGGCGTGACCATCAAGCGTTTCTTGCCGCGCGCGCACGGGCGGGCCACGCCGCTGCGCAAGCGCAGCAGCCACATCACAATCGTCGTCGACGAGCGGGAATAACGGGTCATACGATGGGACAGAAGACACATCCGAAAGGATTCCGGCTCGGCGTCATCGAGCAGTGGGATTCGCGCTGGTTTGCTCGCCGTGGCGACTACGCCGATTTGCTCCATGAGGATCTCAAGCTGCGGCGTTTTCTCAAGTCACGGCTGTACCACGCCGGCATCTCCAAGGTGGAGATCGAGCGAGCCGCGAACAAAGCGAAGATCAATATCTACACGGCGCGGCCGGGCATCGTCATCGGCAAGAAGGGCGCCGAGATCGAAAAGCTCAAGACCGAGATCAGCCGGCTGACCAATCGCGAAACGTTCCTCAATATTCACGAGGTGCGCCGCCCCGACGTCGATGCGCAGCTGGTGGCCGAGAGTGTCGCATTGCAGCTCGAGCGCCGCGTCGCCTTCCGCCGCGCCATGAAAGAAGCGGTCAGTCGCGCCACCCGCATGGGAGCCCAAGGGGTTCGCATCCAGTGCGCCGGCCGACTCGCCGGAGCGGAGATCGCGCGCACCGAATGGTATCGCGACGGCCGGGTGCCGCTGCACACGCTGCGCGCCGACATCAGCTACGGCTTTGCCGAAGCGAAGACCACTTACGGGGTGATCGGCATCAAGGCGTGGGTCTTCCGCGGCGAAGTGCTGACCACCGAAGAAGAACGGCAGAAAGCGGCGGCCGGCGCCTGAGCGATAAGGCCGATTTGAACAGCCATGTTGTCACCGAAGAAAGTCAAATACCGCAAGCAGCACAAGGGCCGGGTGGTCGGCAACGACACCCGCGGCACGGCGCTGTCCTTCGGCGATTTCGGCCTGCAGGCGACCGAGCGCGGCCGGATCCCGGCACGACAGCTGGAAGCCGCCCGTATCGCGCTGACCCGCCACATCAAGCGCGGCGGTCGGGTGTGGATCCGAGTATTCCCCGACAAGCCGCTGACCAAAAAACCGGCCGAGACCCGCATGGGCAAAGGCAAGGGCTCACCCGAGCTGTGGGTTGCCGTGGTGCGTCCCGGACGAATGCTGTTCGAGATGGAAGGCGTCACCCGCGAGACCGCCAAAGAAGCGTTCCGTCTGGCGGCCCACAAGCTGTCGGTCGGGACGCAGTTCCGCGAGCGATTGAGCGTCGTCGGAGAGACCAATGAAGGCTAAGGAAGTACGCGACCTGAGCAGCGACGAGCTCGCGGTCAAGGAGCGTGAGGTGAGCGAGTCGCTCACTATTTTGCGCCTGCGGGCTCGCACCAGTCAGATCGAGAGCCCGGCGCGGCTGAAGCAGCTACGGCGCGAGCTCGCCCGGATCAAGACGATCCAGCGCGAGCGCCAGCCGCAAGAGCGAGAGTGAGCGGTACGATGCGAGACAATCAGAAGATTCGCGAGGGCGTGGTCGTCAGCGACAAGATGGACAAGACGGTCGTGGTTCAGATCGAACGGCGCGCCGCTCATCCGAAGTACAAGAAGTATCTGACCTTCCGTAAGAAGGTGAAGGCCCACGACAGCGACAACAGTTGCCACATCGGCGACCGGGTTCAGATCGTCGAGACCCGTCCGCTCAGCCGCGACAAGCGCTGGGCGGTACGCCAGATCCTCGAGCGGGCCTCGAGCTAGTCGCGCGTGGAAAGGAAGAAAGACCTAACATGGTTCAGGCAGAGACCGTCTTGGACGTGGCGGACAACTCGGGTGCTCGCAAGGTCCTCTGCATCAAGGTGCTCGGGGGCAGCCGCCGCCGCTACGCTTCGATCGGGGACGTGATCGTGGTTTCGGTGAAAGAGGCGATCCCGAACTCCAAGGTGAAGAAGGGCGATGTGATGAAGGCGGTGATCGTGCGAACTGCCAAGGAAGTCGGCCGCCCGGACGGCTCGTACATCCGCTTCGATTCGAACTCGGCGGTGCTGGTCGACAATCAGAAGGAACCGATCGGAACCCGCATCTTCGGGCCGGTGGCCCGCGAGCTGCGCGCCAAGCGGTTCATGAAGATTCTCTCGCTTGCCCCCGAAGTGCTTTAAGGACGGTCTCAACAGCGAATATGCAAATGCGCATCCGAAAGAACGACACGGTTGTCGTCATTGCCGGCCGCGAGCGTGGCAAGACCGGCAAGGTGCTGCGGGTGATCACCGACAAGGAACGGGTGGTGATCGAGCACCTCAACATGGTCAAGCGCCATTCGAAGGGTCGTGGCGGCCAGGCCGCCCAGGGTATCGTCGAGAAAGAGGCGCCGATTCACGTCTCGAATCTGATGATCCTGTGCGATAAGTGCAACGCCCCGGTTCGCACCGGCAAGAAGCTCCTCGACACCGGCCGCTCGGTGCGAGTTTGCCGCCGCTGCGGCGAGCAGGTCGACAGGTGATCCAATGTCCGCACGATTGAAAGA
>DASPMH010000521.1:0-3183 GCA_035627175.1 Terriglobales bacterium
TGGGCGTTGGAGCCGGAAGGCGCCTTGAGGGCGAGCTCGATCAGTCGCAGCACCAGCGCATCGTCGACGGGATCGGGCTTGAGCCGCCGGATCGCGCGTTGGGTTTCGATCGCTTCGACCAGCGGCATGTCGAAATTCGGCTCGGTCGTCATCAGCGGCGTATTCGAGCACGCGCGCCAGCCGAACGCAAAGACGTATCGCAAAACAGGCACCCCCTTGGTGCCCTTTCGTGTCCTTCGTATTTGCAATCTAAAGCGGCAAAGTCAGCACCTCGCTAAGTCCTCTTCCCGACACCCACCACGCAGTTCACACTAGGTCCATGAAAGTTTCCCGAACCTTGCTCGCCGCCGTAATGTTCGCGATCTGCGCGTGCGAACCTTCCGCCGATCCGCCGGTCGCTGCCACCTGCACCGAGGTGGGCGCCCGCTGCCAGCTTGCCGATGGACCGATCGGGGTCTGCCAGCAAGCTCCGTGTGCGCCCGGGGCAGAACCGCCCTGCCTGAAATGTACGCCGCAACACTGAAGCCCGGCTCACGAGTCCTCCACCTTCGCCAGCGGCGCAGTTGCCGGTCCGTTGACGACGTGCCCGTCCGTAGCGAAGCGCGACCCGTGGCAGGGACAATCCCAGCTCTTCTCGCCGGAGTTCCACTGCACGACGCAGCCGAGATGGGTGCATATCGCCGAGCGTTCGTGCAGCACTCCGTGCTCGTCGCGGTAGGCCGCGATCTTCTTCAGCCCGCGCCGCACGATCGCGCCGCTGCCGGCACGGATCTCCTCGACACTGCCGACGTCGCCGCCGGTCAGGTGGTCGGTGTACTGCAAGGCGACGTTGAGGTTCTCGCGGGCAAGCTCGGTGAAGGCTTTGAGGCTTTTGCGCGACGGATCGTACACCGCCGCCCACGGGTTTTCCTTGCCGGTGATCAGATCGGTCAACAGTATGCCCGCGATGGTCCCATGGGTCATGCCGTGGCCGCTATCGCCGGTGGCGATGTAGACGTTCTTGTCGAGCGGGTTCGGCCCGAGGAACGCCAGACCGTCGACCGGTTCCAGAACCTGACCGGACCAGCGATAGGCGAACGACTCCACCTGGGGAAAGCGCTGGCGCGTCCAGTTCTCGAGGCGTTGGTAGCGATCGGCGGCGTCGTCGGCCTGGCCGGTCTTGTGGTCCTCGCCACCGACGATCAGCAGGTCGTGATCGTCGTCGCTCGCCGATTGTAAGCGGACGTAGTGGTATGGATCCTCGGTATCCCACAACAGCATTGCCGGGACGGTGCCGCGCGGAATCATCGCCGCGACGACATAGGTGCGGTAGGCAGCCTGCTTGGTATGCATCTCGACCATGTCATTGACCGGCGAATTGGTGGCGACGACCAGCGCCTTGGCGCGGACCGTGTGGCCGTCGCTAGTGCCTACCTCCGGCGCCTCGCCGCCTTTGATTCGGTCGACGTGCGTGCCGCAGTAGATCTTGCCGCCGGCGCGCCGAATCGCCTCGGCAACCCCGGCAAGGTACTGCAGCACGTGGAATTGTCCCTGCATCGGGAAATGCAGCACCGGCCCGGTGTCGAAGCTGTCGAGCGGCGCCCGCGCGAGACGCTTGACGCCCATCACCCCGGCGCGGGTGGCAGCGTCGAGCTCCTTATCGAGGGTACCGGGGGTGTCCCCGCTGCCGACGAAGAGATAGCCGTCGACACGACTGAAGCTGCATTCGATGTTTTCGGCGCGTACGATCGCCTCGATCTGATCGATCGCCGCGGCATGGCTGGCCGCCGCGATGCGCGCGCCGACGGCGCCGTGGAGCCGCTCGAGCTCGTAGTAGCGATCGTCGAGCGCATTGGAGAGATGGGCCGTGGTGCGACAGGTCTCGCCGCCGGCGATCTCGCCGTCTTCGAGCACTACCACGCTGCGTCCGGCCCGGACCAGCAGGTACGCGGTCGTCAGACCGGCGATGCCGGCGCCGACGATACAGACATCGGCTGAGGTGTTCTCGCGCAGCGGCTCGCTCTGCGGCAGCTCCGCCGTCGCCATCCACACCGAAAGAGTCTGACCACTATCACTTTTCATTGATCCTCCCGTGCAGGCCGTAAGGACGATGCAAGATCGTTTCCACTGCAGTCTCACCGTAGAGGCACCACAGCGCCGCGCAACCCTGCAACGCTTACTGGCCTCTTCAGGACCGACACAGCCCAGCTGTGGCCCCCTTTCCACTCCCCTGGTGTGCGCCCCCTTTCCCAAACGGGGTAGCGCCGCAGGCGCGAGGGATTTCTGCAGCTCTGAAGTCAGAGCTGGATGCGGTGGAGGCCGAGGAGGCGGGTGATCAAGTACCGCTGCATCCGCGAGGGCAGCTTGCCGCGCAGGAAATGGCCGACGTGAGCCTGCGGGCTCACCGGATAACGGAAGCGTGGCCGGCTGGTCTCGAGCGCTTTGGCGATCACCAGCGCCACCTCTTGCGGATCGCGGGCGTCGCGGGCGACGTGACGGTCGACCATCGCCTCGATCTGCCGCAGGTACGGCGTATAGGCGCTGTTCTCCGGCAGCACCCGCGGCGAGCTGTTCCAAATCTCGGTACGATACGGACCCGGCTCGACCAACACTACGTCGATATGAAAAGGCGCGACCTCGTACGCAAGCGACTCGGCCCATCCTTCTACGGCCCACTTCGAGGCGACGTAGATCGAGTTGGCCGGCTCACCGGCGTAGGCCGAGTTGCTCGAGACAACGACGATGCGGCCGCGCCGCCGCGCTCGCATCGCCGGCAGCGTTTCACGGGTCAGAGCCAGCACCCCCCAGAAGTTCGTCTCCATCACCCGTCGGGCTTCCGCCTCGGGCAGATCCTCGAACGCCGCGCCGACCGCGACCCCTGCATTGTGCACCACCGCGTCGAGGCGCCCGTCGCTCGCGGCAAGAACCCGCTCGGCACAACTGCGGACCGAGCTCGCATCGGTGACATCGAGCGGTGAGATGTCGATCATCGACGAGACTCCCGCGGCCGTCGCGGCAGCGGCGAGAGGGCCGCTGCGGGAGGTGTCGCGCATGGTCGCGAAGACCCGCCAGCCACGCCGCGCCAGCTCGACCGTCGCTACCAGGCCAAAGCCCGAAGAGGTTCCCGTAATCAGCACGTTTCGCATCGCTCGCTCCCCGCTGTGCGCCCTTTCCCAAAGGGCAGCGCCGCAGGCGCGGGGGATT
>DASPMH010000522.1:0-11286 GCA_035627175.1 Terriglobales bacterium
GTCGTCACCAAGGATGGCTTCGTCGTCATGGCGTCCGAGGTCGGCGTGCTCGATATTCCCGCTGACCAGATCGCCCAGAAGAATCGCCTGCAGCCGGGGCGAATGTTTCTGGTCGACATGGAGAATGGCCGCATCGTCGACGACGAGGAGCTCAAGCAAGGCATGGCCTCGCGCCAGTCTTACAAGGAGTGGCTCGAGCGGAATCTGGTGCCGCTCTCGACGTTGCCGCGACCCCAAGAGGCGATTCCGGGCTACGATGCCGAGACGCTCCTGACCCGCCAGCAGGTGCACGGCTTCAGCCACGAGGATCTCAGGCTGCTGCTCGCGCCGATGGCGATCAACGGCCAAGAAGCCGTCGGCTCGATGGGCACCGATACGCCGCTCGCCTGTCTCTCCGACAAGCCCCAGCTGTTGTTCAACTACTTCAAGCAGCTGTTCGCTCAGGTCACCAATCCGCCGATCGACCCGATCCGTGAGGATCTGGTGATGTCGGTGCGTGCGCCCTTGGGTGCCGAGCAGAATCTCTTCGAGGAGACCGAGCGACACTGTCATCAGCTCGAGCTCGACAATCCGGTGATCGACAACACCGCCTTGCAGCAGATCAAGGAGGTCGGTGTCGGCGCGATCCGATCGATCACCTTGCCGACTCTATTCCCGGTTGCCGCCGGCGGCGACGGTCTCGAGCAGGCGCTCGAGCAGCTCTGTGCCGCCGCTTCCAAGGCGATCGAAGACGGCTACTCGATCCTGGTTCTGTCGGATCGCGGTCACGACGCAGAGCGCGCTCCGATTCCGAGCTTGCTGGCCACCGCTGCCGTGCACCATCACCTGATTCGTACCGGCAGTCGCAGCCGCTGTGGCTTGGTGGTCGAATCCGGCGAGCCGCGCGAAGTGCACCACTTCTGCCTGCTGATCGGCTACGGCGCCGGGGCCATCAATCCTTACCTGGCCCTCGAGACTTTGACCGATCTGGTGCACACCGACGTGATCAAGGACGTCCGCGTCGAGGAGGCGATCGACCATTACCTGAAGGCCGCCAACAAAGGCATCCTCAAGGTGATGACCAAGATGGGCATTTCGACGGTGCAGAGCTACCGCGGTGCCCAGATCTTCGAAGCCGTCGGCCTCAACCACGAGGTGATCGACAAGTACTTCACCTGGACCGCCTCGCGCATCGAAGGTGTCGGGCTCGACGTCATCGCCCGCGAAACCGCGATGCGCCAGCACCACGCTTACCAAGTCTCTGCCAACCTCGACGGCGATCTCGCTGCCGGCGGACAGTACCAGTGGCGCCGGCGCGGCGAGTACCACATGTACAACCCCGACTCGATCGCCAAGCTCCAACACGCGTGTCGTTCGGGCAACTATCGGCTCTTTCGCGAGTACTCGACGATCGTCAACAACGAGGACAAGCAACTCTGTACGATTCGCGGCTTGCTCAAGTTCAAGCCGGGCGCGGCAATTCCGATTGCCGAGGTCGAGCCGGCGAGCGAGATCGTCAAGCGGTTCAAGACCGGTGCGATGTCCCTCGGCTCGATCAGCCGCGAGGCACACGAAAACCTGGCGATCGCGATGAATCGGCTCGGCGGTAAGTCCAATACCGGCGAGGGCGGAGAAGATCCGGTTCGCTACCAGCTCGATGCCAATGGCGACTCGCGCCGCAGCGCGATCAAACAGGTCGCCTCCGGCCGCTTCGGTGTCACCAGCCACTACCTGGTCAATGCCGACGAGCTGCAGATCAAGATGGCGCAAGGGGCCAAGCCCGGCGAAGGCGGTCAGCTGCCGGGACACAAGGTCGACGAGTACATCGCCCGCATCCGCTACTCGACACCGGGGGTCGGCCTGATCTCGCCGCCGCCACACCACGACATCTATTCGATCGAGGATCTCGCTCAGCTGATCCACGATCTCAAGAACTCCAACGACCGAGCCCGCATCAGCGTCAAGCTCGTCGCCGAGGTCGGTGTCGGTACCGTCGCCGCGGGTGTCTCCAAGGCGAAGGCGGACGTCGTCCTGATCAGTGGCGATTCCGGCGGCACCGGTGCCTCACCGCTTACTTCGATCAAGCATGCCGGTTTGCCTTGGGAGCTCGGTCTTGCCGAGACCCAGCAGGTGCTGGTGATGAACGACCTGCGCGGCCGCATTCGCGTCGAGACCGACGGTCAGCTGAAGACCGGTCGGGACGTCGCCATCGCCGCTTTGCTCGGCGCCGAGGAGTACGGCTTCGCCAGCTCGGCGCTGGTGGCCTCGGGCTGCATCATGATGCGGGTCTGCCACCTCAATACTTGTCCCGTCGGCATCGCGACCCAGGATCCGGTGCTGCGCAAGAAGTTCGAGGGCAAGCCCGAGCACGTCGTCAACATGATGATGTTCATCGCCGAAGAGCTGCGCGAGTTGATGGCCGAGCTCGGCTTCCGCACCGTCGAGGAGATGATCGGCCGGGTCGACATGCTCGACGCCTCCGATGCCATCGAGCATTGGAAAGCCAATGGCATCGATCTCAGCCAGATCCTGCACCGCCCGGACGTGCCTGCCGAGGTCGCGATCCGCTCGGTGACGACCCAGGATCACGGCCTCGAGAACGCTCTCGACAATCGGCTGATCGAGCTCGCCCGGCCGGCATTGGAGCAGCGCCGTCCGGTCGAGATCGAGCTGCCGATCCGCAACATCAACCGCACCGTCTGCACCATGCTCTCCGCCGAGATCTCGCGGCGCTATGGCATGGAAGGGCTGCCGGCGGACACAATCCAGATTCGCCTGCACGGATCGGCGGGACAGAGCTTCGGCGCCTTCATGGCCCCGGGCATTTCGGTCACCCTGGAAGGGGACGCCAACGATTACTTCGGCAAAGGCATGTCGGCCGGCCGGATGGTGGTTTACCCGCCGCGCAATGCCAGCTTCGTTCCCGAGGACAACATCATCGTCGGTAACGTCTCGCTCTACGGCGCCACCGGTGGCGAGGTCTTCCTACGCGGCCAGGCGGGCGAGCGCTTCTGTGTCCGCAATAGTGGCGCGACGGCCGTCGTCGAAGGCGTCGGCGATCACGGCTGCGAGTACATGACCAAGGGGCTCGTCATCGTCCTCGGCAAGACCGGACGCAACTTCGCTGCGGGTATGAGCGGCGGTGTCGCTTACGTGCTCGACAGCGACGGCTCGTTCGCCCGACACTGCAACATGGGCATGGTCGAGATCGATCCGCTGACGGCACAGGACGAGGAGAGCATCCACAACCTGATCCGCCGCCACTACGACTACACCCAGAGTGCGGTCGCCTGGCGGGTGCTGTCGGGTTGGAAGGAATACGTCAAGCAGTTCGCCAAGGTGATGCCGGTCGAGTACCGCAACGTGCTTGCCAAGAATCACCTCGACTCCGATGCGGCCAAGCTCGCCAGCATCTGAGCGAATCAATCGGGACGGGGAAAGAGCCAATGGGTAAGATCACCGGATTCTTGGAATACGAGCGCAACCTGCCGGAACGCCGGCCGGTGCCGGAACGGCTCCGCGACTGGAGCGAGCTCGAAGGCAAACTGCCCGACGAGGGGCTGCAGCGTCAGGCCGCCCGTTGCATGGATTGCGGCATTCCCTTCTGTCACAAGGGCTGCCCGCTCGGGAACATCATTCCCGACTGGAACGACCTGGTGTACCGCGGCCGCTGGCAGGAGGCGATCGAGCGACTGCACTCGACCAACAACTTTCCGGAAGTCACCGGCCGCGTCTGTCCCGCTCCCTGCGAAGAGGCCTGCGTTCTCAACATCAATGACGATCCGGTCACCATCAAACAAATCGAGAAGCAGATCATCGAGCATGCCTTCAAGCACGACTGGGTGAAGCCGCAGATCGCCGCGACCAAGACCGGCAAGCGCATCGCCGTGGTCGGCTCCGGCCCGGCCGGCATGGCCGCGGCGCAGCAACTCGCCCGCGCCGGCCACGAGGTCACCCTCTTCGAGCGTGCCGATCGCATCGGAGGTCTGCTCCGCTACGGCATCCCTGACTTCAAGATGGAGAAGGACCTCATCGACCGCCGCATGGAACAGATGGCAGCCGAAGGGGTGACCTTCCGCCCCAATACCGACGTCGGCGTTGATCTTCCGGTCGATAAGCTACGCGCCGAGTTCGATGCGGTGGTTCTTGCCGGTGGAGCGACCCAACCGCGCGACCTGCCGATCCCGGGACGCGAGCTCAAGGGCATCCATTTCGCCATGGACTTCCTGCCGCAGCAGAACAAACGGGTCGCCGGCGATATCGTCCCCAATCAGATCCTCGCCACCGGCAAGCGGGTCGCCATTCTCGGTGGTGGCGACACCGGCTCCGACTGTCTCGGTACCTCCAATCGGCAGGGCGCCATTGCGGTGCACCAATTCGAGCTGCTGCCCCAGCCGCCGGAGAACCGCGTCAATGGCGTTGCCCCATGGCCCTACTGGCCGATGATTCTGCGCACCTCGTCCTCCCATGAGGAGGGCGTCATCCGCGACTGGAGTATCAATACCAAGCGCTTCAGCGGCGACGAGCACGGTCACGTCAAGAAGCTCCACGGCGTCCGTCTCGAGTGGACCACCAACGGCAGCGGTCGTCCGGTGATGAGCGAGATCCCCGGCAGCGACTTCGAGATCGAGGTCGATCTCGTGCTGCTGGCCCTCGGCTTTCTCGGTCCGGAGAAGGGCTCGCTGCTCGATGGACTGGGCGTCGGGTTCACCGACCGCGGCAACGTCCAGGTCGATGATCAATGGATGACCACCGTTCCCGGAGTTTTCTCCTGCGGCGATATGCGCCGCGGCCAGTCGCTGGTCGTCTGGGCGATCTGGGAAGGCCGGGAGTGCGCTCGCGGCGTCGACCGCTTCCTGATGGGCCACACCGATCTGCCGGCCAGCCCCAATCCTTTCTGATGGCGCTTGCACATCGCCTACGCGCGGTTTAACCGCCAGCGATGGGCGCAGGAGGAAGCATGAAGGCGATCTCGGCAGCAGTGGCATTGGTCTGCATCGGTATTGCGCCGTATGCGGCCTTGGCCCGCAACAGCGGTGTCTCGACCTTCGATTTCGGCGCCGGCGGTTGCAACGAGTGTCACAGTGGCGGCAACGAGCCGGTGGTGGTGATCTCCGGACCGGAGTTCGTCCGGCCCTTGTCGACGCACGAATTTCGCGTCCGCATCTCCCCCCCTTCCAACGGTCTGCAATCTCTCGGCGGCTTTCACGCTGCTGCGCCGCAAGGCACTCTTTTCGCGGGCGGCAAGTACGATTCCCTGACGACGACGATGATCGGCGAGGGCGGCACCACAGAGGTGACGCACAGCAGCCGCAAGGGACCTTCCGGACGCACTGTCAATTTCTCGTTCCTCTGGCAGGCGCCGGCAAGCTTCAGCAACGTTACACTGACAGCCTGGGGCAATGCGGTGAACGGCGATCTGTCGAACACCGGCGATCGCGCCGCGCAAGCGACCTTCGCCGTGCTCGATGGTGAGCTGGGCTTGTGTCCCCCGGCACCCATTTCTTGTACGACGCCTGGGAAGAGCACCTTCGTCTTCAACGATTCACTCGACGACGCGAAGGACGCGGTCAGCTTTCAATGGAGCAAGGGACCCGCGGTTGGCGCCGCAGACTTCGGCGATCCGACCACCAGCTCCGATTTCGCGCTGTGCATCTATCGTGACTCGGCTCTGATCAGCGAGCTCGACATCCCTTCCGCCACAACCTGCGATACCAAGGCGTGCTGGAGCATCTCCGGCGATCCCCTCGCACCGAAGGGATACAAATACAAGAACAAAGCCGGCGCGCCGACCGGGGTACGCTCGGCCAAGCTCTCCGCCGGCCTCGCCGGCAAGAGCAAGTTGCAGGTGAAGGCCAAGGGGATCGACTTGCCCGATCTGGCGCTCGCGCCAGTCGGTGCGGCGACGGTCACCGTGCAACTGATCAATACCGCGACCGCCATCTGCTTCGGCGATGTTTATTCCGGCGCCGAAATCAGCAAGGACGAGCCGGCCAAGTTCAAGGCGAAGGCCGACAACCTCTGATCCGCGGCTGCGGCTTCGCAGTGGCTCATTCCCCTCTGGCGCGTCAGGTATCTCGGACGATTGCCGCGCATCGCATGTTGTCGCCAGGTCAGCATGTGCTGATCGCGGTATCGGGCGGCAGCGATTCTACGGCTTTGCTCGCCGTTCTGGTCGAGCTGGCGGTCAAGCTCGAAATTCGGCTTACCGCGGCGCACTTTCACCACGGCTTGCGGGGCAGCGATTCTGACCGCGACGAGGAGTCGGCAGCGGCGATCGCGGCTCGTTTCCGCTTGCCGTTCCGATCTGGCAGAGCCGTCGGCCTCATCCCCGGTGGCAATCTCGAGGCCCGCGCCCGGGTCCAGCGCTACGCCTTCTTGGATCGCATCGCCGCAGAGGAAGGCTGTGACCGCATCGCCACCGGCCATACCCGCGACGATCAAGCCGAGACGGTGCTGTTGCGCTTGCTGCGCGGCACCGGGCTCGACGGCCTCGCCGGCATCCTGCCGGTGCGTCAGGGCTACATCGTCCGGCCGCTGATCGACTGCTCGCGGCCGGCAATCCTGTCGTATCTCAACGCCTCGGGTTTGCCGCACCGAGTCGACGGCAGCAACGACGATCGCCGCTTCCTGCGCAACCGGATCCGCGCCGAAGTCCTGCCGCTGCTGCAAACGATCAACCCGCGGGCGCAGGACGCCTTGGCGCGAGTGGCTTGCAGCGCGGCGGCCGAGCGGCGTTTGCTCGCCCGTCACTACCTTCGGCTGCTGGCGCGAGCCCGGCGCGAGGGAACAGCGCTCGATGTGGCGACGCTGCATAGTTTTTCACCGGCGGTGCGCGCCGGAGTGCTGCGGCGGTGGCTGCGCTCGCACCTCGGCTCGCTCGAGGGCATTACCGCCCGCCATGTCGAGGCGGCTGCTCGGATGATCGACTCGCCGCGACCGAACGGCTGCGTCGAGCTGCCGGGGGGCAGGCGGGTCGAGCGTGCTTATCAGGTGCTGCGCCTGAGCCAGGAGCAGGCGATCACCCCATTTCCGCTCGAGCTCGAGCTGCGACCGGGGGAGAGCATCGCCGCCGGGGCCTGGCAATTCGACAGCCGCTTGGCCGCGCCCGGCGCGGTCACTGCCGATCCGTGGACTTTCCACGCCGACGCCGCGGTGCTCGGCCAGGATTTGCGCTTGAGACCGTGCCGGTACGGCGACCGCATCGTGCCTTTCGGCATGAGCGCACCGCGCAAGCTGCAAGACGTCTTCGTCGACCGTCACGTGCCGCGGGCTTGCCGCTGGGGGCGGCCGGTGCTGGAAGCCGCTGGAGCCGTGGTTTGGGTTCCCGGCGTGGTGCGCAGCTCGGTTGCACCGGTCGCGCCGGCGACCGTCACCAGCCTTGTCGTCGTCGCTCGCAGACTTAGCGTTGCTGGGCCATAGTCCCTATGTTACTTTTGCCCGGCGGGTTTACTACGTGGAGAGTTTGAAAAGCCTATGGTGAGTCAGTTTTCGCGCAACGCAGCTCTGCTGCTTGTCTTGGGGCTGACGTTGCTGCTGCTCGTCAATTTTTTCAATAAGCAGCAGAATCGCGAACCAGACATCGTCTTCAGTGACTTCGTCGCGTCCGCCGAGGAAGGCGACGTCAGCGAAGTTACCATCCAAGGACAGAGCATCCGCGGCAAGTATCGCAATGGCGAGGGGTTCAAGACCTACGCTCCGGAGGATCCGGAGCTGATCCGCACCTTGCGGGACAAAGGGGTCAAGATCTCCGCCAAGCCGGAGGACAGCGAGCCCTGGTACGTGATGGTGTTCATGCAGTGGTTCCCGATGGTCCTGCTGATCGGCATCTGGATCTTCTTCATGCGCCAGATGCAGGTCGGTGGTGGCAAGGCGATGTCTTTCGGGAAAAGTCGCGCCAAGCTGCTCAACGAGAACACGACCAAGGTAACCTTCACCGACGTCTCCGGCGTCGAGGAAGCCAAGGAAGAGCTGCAAGAGATCATCGCCTTCCTCAAGGATCCGAAGAAGTTCACCAAGCTCGGTGGCCGTATCCCGAAAGGCGTGCTGCTCGTCGGCCCGCCGGGAACCGGTAAGACCCTGCTCGCTCGCGCTATCGCCGGCGAGGCGGGAGTGCCGTTTTTCTCGATCTCCGGCTCGGACTTCGTCGAAATGTTCGTCGGCGTCGGCGCCTCGCGCGTCCGCGACCTGTTCGTCCAGGGTAAGAAGAACGCCCCGTGCATCATCTTCATCGACGAGATCGACGCCGTCGGTCGCCATCGCGGCGCCGGACTCGGCGGCGGTCATGACGAGCGTGAGCAGACGCTCAATCAGCTGCTCGTCGAGATGGACGGTTTCGAGCCCAACGAAGGCGTGATCTTGATTGCCGCGACCAACCGGCCCGACGTGCTCGATCCGGCGTTGCTGCGTCCAGGACGCTTCGACCGCCGGGTCGTCGTGCCGCGACCGGATGTCAAGGGGCGCGAGGGGATCCTCAAGGTGCATGTCCGCGGCGTGCCGCTCGGAGACGATGTCGATCTCAGCTTGTTGGCCCGCGGCACGCCGGGTTTTGCCGGAGCGGATCTGGAAAACCTGGTCAATGAAGCGGCGCTGCTCGCCGCGCGTCTGAACAAAGAGCGCGTCAATCACATCGACTTCGAGCTTGCCAAGGACAAGGTGCTGATGGGCGCCGAGCGGCGCAGCATGATCATGAGCCCGTCGGAGAAGCGGACCACCGCCTACCATGAAGCGGGACATGCCCTAGTCGCCAAGCTGCTGCCGAACACCGATCCGATCCATAAGGTGACGATCGTCCCCCGCGGCATGGCGCTCGGCGTGACGATGCAGGTGCCGATCGACGATCGGCACTCGTACTCGAAGGAGTACATTCGCAATAGCCTGACCATCCGTTTTGGCGGTCGCGCTGCCGAAGAGTTGATCTTCGGGGAGATCACCACCGGTGCCTCCGACGACATCGAGCGCGCCACCGAATGGGCCCGCAAAATGGTCTGCGAGTGGGGCATGAGCGATAAGCTCGGTCCGATGACCTTCGGTAAGAAGGAGGAGCAGATCTTCCTCGGCCGCGACTTCACCCAGCTGCAGGATTATTCGGACCAGACCGCCGTCGAGATCGATTCGGAAGTGCGGCGAATCATCACCGAAAGCTACGAGCAGGCCAAAGGCCTGCTGCGCGGCGAGATCGACGTGCTCCACAAGATCGCCGAGGCGCTGCTCGAGAAAGAAGTACTCGACGGTGCAGAGATCGACGCGCTGCTCCGCAAGTACGGGCAGACCCAACTGCCACCCGAGACGTCGACCGAGACCCACGCGGCCGCTTTGTAGCGGCCGCGTGCTTCTGAGGCTTGCGGCGATCGCCTCGACTCGCGGCGGGCGCGGTGCCGTTGAGGTGTGAGCAGCTTGGGGGATTTCGACATGCTGCCCAACCTGCGCGTTCAAGACGCGATCGACATCCTGCTGATCGCCTTCGTGATCTACCGCACCATCGATCTGATCCGCGACACGCGCGCGGCGCAGATGCTGCTCGGCCTCGCCATCGTCTTTGTCATCTACCTGTCCTCCGAGACTCTGCAGCTCTACACGCTCAACTGGCTGCTCGATAATTTCCTCAGCTCGATCCTGCTGGTGATCGTCGTCATCTTCCAAGACGACATCCGCCGTGCCTTGACCCAGGTGGGCACCCGCACCTTCTTCGGCGGCGTCGTGCGCATGCAGCAGGAGGACCTGGAGGAGGTGGTCATGGCCGCGGTCAGCTTGGCTACCAAGAGGGTCGGCGCGCTGATCGTGTTGCAGCGCGAGGTCGGGCTCAACCAATACATGGAAGTCGGCACCAAGCTCGATGCCCGTGTCGAACGGGACTTGATCATCAGCGTCTTCATGCCGGAGTCGCCGATCCACGACGGCGCGCTGATCGTCCACAACGGCCGCATGATCGCCGCAGGCTGCTTTCTTACCCTGACCACCAATCCCAACGTCAGCAAATCTCTCGGCACCCGCCATCGGGCCGCCATCGGCATTACCGAGGAAACCGATGCGGCCGTGGTGGTAGTCTCGGAGGAGGATCAGCAAATCTCCTTGGTCCGCCAGGGACGCATCACTCGCGGCATGGACGCGGCTACTCTGCGCAACACCCTCAGCCAGCTGCTGTCGCGATGAATGTGCCCAGTCCGCACGGCCGCTCGATCCTAGCGCGCCTCAGTCAGCGCGCCGTCGAGGGGGAACGCTGGCGGGCCGCTCTCACTCGCAATCTGCCGCTGAAGGCGTTGTCGCTGGTGATCGCCTTTGCCCTGTGGGCATTCGTAAATTTCGGCGAACGGGACATGGAAGCTACGGTCAAGGTTCCGCTCGAGCTCAGTAACATTCCCAATGGCTTGGTCATCACGGGTCCGCGCGTCGACGACATCGACGTCCGCCTGATCGGACCGCGCCGCTTGCTCGGTCGTCTCGACGGTCCGGCGCTGACGATCGACTTGGACTTGCAAGGGGCCCGGCCGGGGCCGGCTGTTTTTCCGATCGGTGCCGAGCGCTTCAAGCTGCCGCGCGGCATACGCGTCATGCGCATCACGCCGGCGCAGATCACCTTGCAGCTGGAACGAATCACCACCAAATCGGTGCCGGTTCAGCTTCGCATCGAGCAACAACCGCCTTCCGATTTCAGTATCGCGGGCACCGAGCTGATCCCGGATCGAGTCACCGTGCGCGGACCGGTCTCGGTGTTGCGCGACATCGAGATGGTGACGACGGAGCCGGTCGACCTCTCGCGTGCGTCGGCCGGGGTGCTCGAGCAGGAGCTGCGCCTGGCAGTGCGCGAGCAAGGCATTTCCTACGACACCCAAAGCGTCACCGCTCGCATTCGTCTCGAAGACGTGACGGTAACGCGCACCTTCGAAGCGCTTCCGGTCGAGGTACGTGCGGCGCGCGGCGATGTCCGCATCCGGCCGAGCACGATCGTCCTGACTGTCGAGGGACCGCAGCGGCTGATCCGCGGTCTGACGCCGGAGTCGGCGATTGCCTGGGTCGACGTCACCGCTCGCGGTGCGGGTACCTTCGCCGCGGAGCCGATCGTAACGCTGCCGGCAGGGGTGCGCATCGTCGCCATCTCACCGCCGCAGGTGGAGGTGATGTTCGCTGCCGGCGCGGTGGACCTCGGCGGCGTCCCGGATCCTGCTTGGACGCGCACCCCTTGAAACCGGTGACGGCCGGAGTAGGCGAAGCACATGGCAAAATTGTTCGGAACCGACGGTATTCGCGGAGTCGCTAATCGCCCGCCGGTCAGCGCCGACATGGCGCTGCGACTCGGCCAAGCACTCG
>DASPMH010000523.1:0-2745 GCA_035627175.1 Terriglobales bacterium
CCCCACGGAGGGCAGCGCCGTCCGCTGGCAATGTGAATCTCTCGCAAGCACACCAGGCCCGCCAAAAAGTCTGGCGAGAGACGACCTCGAAGGCATCCTCGACGAACGGTCGCTCCCGTCTTGCAAGCCTGACCACGACACCGCTGGAATCTTGTTTCGCGCTCAAGCCTTCGGGCCGGCGCCGGCGGCGCGCGATCTGCGCGCGCCTGGCGTGAGCGTTCCCACAGAATGGAATGCGAAACTTCCCCACGGCGTTCTGCGAAAAGAAAAATAGGTGCCGAGAAAACGGTTTGATGTCTTAGTGAGCGTAGCCTGCTTCGCGAAAATCTTCTGTGAGGCGCACACGTGTGCCGGGCGGGTGACGAAGAACCGAACGACCAAGGCCAATCACCACCGGTAGGCGACGTTTTGTACCTCAGCACGCATAGCCACGGCATCAAGTTTCGACTGCCGCCCGCGAGACCCGGCGATCCGACGTGGACGATCGGTTGTCTCCGATCCGGCGGCGCGGTATGGCGCCTGGTATAGCGACGGCGAAGGTCACTATCACTTCGACATCGTCGATGCCCATGGCGTGGTATGTGCTCGCCGCAATGTGCAACCAGTCGTTACCAGCGACCCCGACGATCTGGCTCGCCTCGATCCGCAAGCCCGGCTGATACCATTGGATAGGCTACCGACACCGCCGTCGATCGACAGCGAGACGTCGTACGATTGGTCGCCGTTCGCAGATGCGCAGATGCAACGCGCCGGCAACAGCATCCGCAACCAAGCCGCCCTCCGTAAATCAATCGCGGCGATCGCACCCGCGTCCCCTTGTTCGAAATAGGATTCTAATTGGACTGTTCGTGAAGGACCTCGACCGCCGCACCGTTTATCTTTCGGCGCATGACGAGGTTCGATAGCGCCGACACCCCCCTCTACCCAATCGATCAATCCTTTGTGCTGCAGGTCTCGCGTGAGTGCCGCAGCACTGGGAATCTTGCCGGACGCGTGGAGCACGTGGTTACCGGCCGCGCGACCCGTTTCGGCAGCCCTGAAGAGCTCTTTCGGTTCATCGCTGCGTCCTTGGATGCCGCCCAGTCGGCCGACGCCCGAGTGGGCAGCACGGAAAAGCGATGATCGCGACGTCGCCCGCGAGCGCGCCCGGCCTTCCGTCATTCGGCCCGGGGACGACGCGCGGACCGCCGTCCGCCGAAACGGGGCAGGGGTGCGATCCACCTGGGGACCTAACGACAACAGGGTGCGGGCGTGCGGCTCGCTCCAAGTGAAAGGGGAACGAAGATGAAGCTGCAAGCGTTTGCGATGATGATACTTCTTGGCGTCGGCTCCAGTGCGATGGCGGCCACCTCGCCGGCCGACCAGTGCCAGGCGGCGAAGACTAAGGCGAATGGGGATTACGTCGACTGCCGCCAAACCGCCGAGGCGAAGTTTCTCAAGACCGGAGACCAGGCCAAGCTCGAAGCGGCCGTGAACAAATGCGGTGCCAAGCTCGCCACTGCCTATACCAAGGCGGAGACCAAGGCGGGCGGCGCGTGTCCCACCACCGGCGATGCCGAGACGGTGCAAGCGCTGGCAACTCAATGCGGCGATGCGCTCGCCGCTTCGGTCGAAACCGGTGGCGCGGCGCCGGCGTGTGGCGACGGCGCCGTCAATGCCACGGGCGAACACTGTGACGGAACGGACCTCGGCGGCGCAAGCTGCACTTCGCTTTCGTACGACCTTGGCGACTTGGGTTGCACCGCCGGCTGCAAGTTCGAGGCGTCAGGCTGCACCAGCTGCCCCGCAGGACACATTGGCTGTGACAGTACGTGCGTCGATGCGAGATTCGATGAGCAGAACTGCGGCTCGTGCGGCAATGTCTGCGGCGCGGAACAATACTGTGACAACGGCGGTTGCTACTGCGCCAACTCCCTTGAAACCGACTGCGACGGTGCCTGTGTCGACCTGCAGACGGATTTGGGAAACTGCGGTGGTTGCGGCGTCACCTGCGAGGGAGACGAAGTTTGCGTCAACGGCACCTGCGAAATCGACGCCGGCGGCGGTGGCACATGCGACTATCCGGGCGTCGTCTACGCCGGCAAGTGCTGGTTCGCGACCGGTTTCTTCCAGAATTGCTCCCAGCGTTGCGCGGTCGCCGGAAAATCTTACGATCCCGCGACCCTGACCATCGGCGGCTATGGCGGGACCAACGAGGCCTGTGCGGCGGTCCTCAATGCCGTAGGACAGTCGGGTGGCGGGATCGTCGACCAGTCTTGTGAAAGCCAGAAGGGCTGTCACCTGCCTTACCAGGGCGGCGGTGGTTTCGTTCCGCCGGTGCGTTGCTCCGCCCCGACCGAGCCCGGCGATGACGGCGGTCCGTATACCCGCGTCTGCGCCTGCCGTTAACAACTGCGTTTAAGTCGCTCGCTGCTGCGGGCTCTGAGAGACGGGGATCGGGCTTGCTCGATCCCCGTCGTTCGTTCGGCCCTAGGAGGCGCGCCGGCGCTGTCTCGGAGGCGCAGATCGACCTGGGCTTCGAGACGCCCCTTCGGGGCTCCTCAGCCCGAACGGTTCGTTGGCTCATTTCACCAGTGTCGGCGCTGGTGAGGCTCTCAGTCCGAACGGTTTGTTAGCGCCGTAGCGATCGATCTCAGCCTTTGGTGGCAGTGATGAGCACCGCTATCGAGGGGCATCATGATGTCGTCGCGATCGCAAGCGTCAACAATTGCGCGTCTCAACACCTCATTGATTCTAGTCCGCCGC
>DASPMH010000524.1:0-2667 GCA_035627175.1 Terriglobales bacterium
CACCTCGTCGGCCGCGTCGCCTGGGCGAGCAAGTGACCAACAGTTCACGAGCCCGCCGGATCCGCGAGTTGTTCGAAGCGATCCGTTGGTGAGCACGCGCCTACCCGATTCGGCGCGGACTCGATTTTGAGGCGACGATCGTCGCGGTCTCGCCGGAACATCCCATCCCAGAAATCGCATCGAATGCCGGACGGTAAGAACAGCTGCTGGTTGCCGTCCAACGTCGCCTCGAGATCGTGGATCTTGTCAGGATCGGTTCCTCGAATTCCTCACGCAGAGGTTCGGAGAGGTCGCAAAACCGTCTGCGTACCTTTCCGCCCTCTGCGGTGAACACCTCTCGGCCCGAGCCCCCTCAGCGACAGGACAGCGAGCGCCGGGTCATCTGCCGGCAATCGCCGAGCTCGGTCGTAATCGTGAACGCGGGGCCTACCAGCTCGATCGCCAGTGGTGCCTCGAGCGGATTGGTTCTTGCCGCGACCCCGGTCGCCGCGCTCGTCAGCCGGCTGGCGGTGAAGCGTATGCCATGGCCGCTCCCGCGCGATGCGGACGAAGGTAGAATGACCAAACGCCAGTGCGGCCCACTGCGGCCGCTACACACGACGCTTCCACCGGCGCGCTCGCGGCAAGCGCTGATCGGCAGCACCAAGTCGAACGACCCGTCGCCATCGCGCAGATGCAACTCCAGATCGCCCGCGAGAGCGTCCTGAGGCAGGGCTCCCGAGGAGTCTTCGAGACTGCCCGCGAAACGCGCCCGGCCGCTGGTGCGATCAAGACTGCTGGTGGTGAGCACGGCGTGATCGACGTGCAGCACCGGCACCATCGTAGCCGTCGCCGTGGCGGTCGTCGTCGGCGTCGCCGTCGCGGTCAGGGTCGGCGTTGCGGTCGGCGTGATGGTGGCGGTTGTGGTCGCAGTGTTGCTCGGAGTGAGGGTCGCTGTCAGCGTGGGTGTCGCCGTCGGAGGGCCCACCACGACCACAACCCGCTCGGCTGTCTGGACGTTGCCCCGACCATCGTCGGCCGAGTACGTGATTGGGTACGATCCTGGAACATCGACGTCGACAGAGCCCGAGGTTGTCACTGCGATGCTGCCGGCGCAGCTGTCCGTCGCGGTCGCACCGGCATCGACATAGGCCGTAAACGCGGCGTGCGTCACCGGGTTTTCTCCCAACAGGGTGATCGACGGCTTGAGGCTGTCGACAACTTCGACGACGCGGGTAACCACCTCAACATTGAGAGAAGGATCGGTAGCGTCGTAACCGTAGAAATAAAACCCTGGCACGGCGGGATCGACGCTGCCGTATCGATTGATGACTAGCTCGGTCGAACAGAGGTCTTCGATGTCGGCCCCTGGTTCGGTGTACGAGAGGTCGCCGCACTCCACGATCGTCCTGAAATCGACGGTTTTTTCTCCGGGAATCAGTCGAATCACCGGCTTCTTGGTGTCGGCCACCAGGACTTGCACCGGGAACTCGCTGCGATTTCCGAGTACGTCAAGGGCGTAGTACGTCAACAGCTGATGGCCGAGCACCGATGGATCGACTGAGCCAGCTTGACCGGTCTCGCCGATCGCCGAGCAGTCTTCGTATCTGAACGAGGGAGCGAAAGGCACGCCACATTCGTGGTCGAAGTGGTTTGATCCGTGAGGAGAGACGATCGTCGGCCCCTGGCGATCGACGACATGAACGGTACGGGTGAGCTGCGTGGCGCTGTTGCCGGCCGGATCGCTCGCGTCATAGGCGAGCGTGTACGTGCCAACCTCTTCCGTGTTGACCACGCCCGAGATGCTGACCGGGAGCGTGCCGGCGCACGCATCCGTCGCGATGGCGCCCGCTTCGCGATAATCCTCCTGCCGGCACTCCAATGTGATCGGGTTCCCCCCGGACAGTTGGATCGCCGGCTTGCTCTCGTCGCGGGCAGTAAAAGTGGTCTGGCACGTGCCACTGCCGCTGGTGCTGGTCGCGGTCAAGGTGATCGTATGAATTCCCGCGCCAACGATGCTGCCGGCGGGCGGGTTCTGAGTCACCGAGATCGAACAGAGTGAAGGCGAAACGACGGCTTGCGCGACGAAGCTCGGAACCGTCGCCTTACAATTCTGCGAGTCGCAGGTTGCCGAGGCCGGCACAGAACACAAAGAGAAGCTCGGTTGTGGGCAGCCGGTGGAAACAACCTCGACTTGCGCCTGGCTAGGCTGGTCCCAAAGCGTTGCATCGGCGTTCGGAGCGGGAATGTAGCCCGCGTAGACCGTCGCCGTCGCCCCTTCGAAAGGTGAGCTTCGGAAGGTCATTTTGCAGGACCCGTTCTGGTCGACGGTGCAGCGTGACGAGCTCATCGAATAGGTATCGAACCACGCAACTTCACCGCTGAGCGGACGCTCACGCTCACCGTAAGCGGTACTCGCGACGACGGTGGCGGTGCATTCGTAGCTGCCTTCCAGGCCGCCCTCGATGAAAACCTCCGCGGCGCAACTCAGATCGAGCGTGGTCGGAAGGGAAACGTAGAACCTGGTTGGCTGGGAGAAGACACTGCCATTCAGCACTGCCCTGTACAGGTTCGAGTCCCGATCGGGGCTCGCGGCAAATCTCAACACCGCCAGGTTTTCGGTCTCCGGGGTCGCCGGTGCGAGGTACGAGGCATCGACTCCGGCCCAGGTCTGCCCCTCATCCTCGG
>DASPMH010000525.1:0-4095 GCA_035627175.1 Terriglobales bacterium
GCGCTGTTGTTGGCGCTGCGGCCGACCTACACCAGCTTCGCTCTGTCGCAGACGAACTTCCTGGTATTCGCCCTGGTGCTGGTGGCCTGGCGCTGGCCGCAGCGTGCCGCGGCAGGGATTTGCCTTGCTTGTGCCAGCATCGCCAAGCCGCTGCTGCTGCCGCTGCTGATCCCGCTGTGCCTGCGGGGGCAACGGCGAGTGCTGGCGGCGGCGGCGCTGACCGTCATCGCTCTCAGCGCGGCGACCGGGTTCGCCTATGGCATCGAGCCGTTCGCCAGCTACCTGTTCGACAATCCGGTCGCTCGCCGGCCCGATTGGGTCTACGAAATCTCCGAGAACCAATCGCTGCTAGCGGTGCTGGTGCGGCTGTCAGCGCACGACTTCGCCGCCGGTACGCCGTTGCTACAGCCGCTCTACTTGAGCGGCGCGCTGGTGATGATCGCGGTGTTGATTTGGCTCGCCCGCCGAACCGAGGCCGACTCGGCGACGGTGTTGCCGCTCGCCCTCGCCACCGCACTGCTGCTCTATCCCCAGTCGTGGGAGCACTACACGGTGGTGCTGATCCTACCGATGATGTTGCTGTGGCAGCAGCGCGAGCTGCTGCGGCTGAGCCCCTATGCTGCGGCGCTGTTGATGGCTCTGCTCTATGCGCTGTTGCGCTACCACGAGGGCACCACCGCAATTGTAGCGACGGCTACAGCCTGGATACTGCTCGCCACGCTCGGCTGGCGCGCCGTCCGCGTCGCCCGCCTCGCCGTGCTTTCGTCGCAACCACCGGCAGCTTCGCTCGCCGGCTGATCACGGCAAGGTTTACAGAGTTTCACTTAATCTCGCGTTCGTCGCGTGGCGACGCGGGCGATGAGATGGTGGCACAACCCATGCGGACCGCTGTCGGTTGATGCGTATCGCGGCGGTCGGCGATCTCCATTGCAGCAAGAACAACCTCGAGTACTTGCGTGCTATGTTCGCGCACGTCAGCGGTGAGGCTGACGTGCTGCTCCTGTGTGGCGATCTCGTCGACCACGGGCTCGCCGACGAAGCCCGCATCCTGACCCGGGAAATCGCCTCGGTGGTGCGCATCCCGATCGTCGCGGTGCTCGGCAACCACGACTTCGAAGCCGGCCAACAGGGCCAGATCGCCTCCTTACTCGATGAGATCGGCGTGCATGTGCTCGACGGCGACTCTTGCGAGATCGCGGGCGTCGGTTTCGCCGGGGTCAAAGGCTTTGCCGGTGGCTTTGGCCCGCGGGCCCTCGGACCATGGGGCGAAGATGCAATCAAGGCTTTCGTCCACGAAGCGGTCAACGAAGCGCTCAAGCTCGAGGGCGCGCTCGCCCGCCTAAAAGGGACACAACGCGTCGTCGTTCTCCACTACGCACCGATCGCCGCCACCGTCGCCGGAGAATCGCCCGAGATCTACCCGTTCCTCGGCTCGAGCCGACTGGAAGAGCCGATCAATCGCTATCCGGTCGCGGCGGTGTTTCACGGACACGCCCACGCCGGTGTCGTCGAGGGACGCACCAGCACCGGAGTGCCGGTCTACAATGTCGCGGCCCCTCTGTTGATGCGTACGTATCCCGAGCGGCCACCGTTCCGCATCGTCGAAGTCGATGCCGAGGTGCCCGTCGACGGCTTTGCCGGCGAAACGGCCAACGCAAGCTGATGACCCGCGCCCACGGCAACGGCGAGAACAGCGGCGCCGCCAGCGACGCAACCGCGCAACGTATCTATCGGCGCGCTCTGCGTACACTCAACGACCACGGGGCGCGCTACATCGTCGGCGGTGCTTACGCCCATGAGTGGGTGACCGGCATCACCCGCCGTACCAAAGACCTCGATATCTTCGTTCGCCGCGAAGATGTCGCCGATATTGTGGCGCTACTGACACCGCTCGGCTGTGAGACGTGGATCGAAAGCCCGCATTGGCTAGCCAAGGCGTCCTGGGGCGAAGACTTCATCGACATCATCTTCGGCGCCGGCAACGGCCAGGCCGCGGTCGACGATGTCTGGTTCGAACGCGCTATCCCGGGCGAGGCTTTCGGCGTGCCGGTACGCTTTTGCCCGATCGAGGAAGCGCTGTGGACCAAGGCCTTCATCATGGAGCGCGAGCGCTACGACGGCGCCGACGTCGCCCATCTGCTGCTGCGCTGCTCCGATCGAATCGATTGGAATCGCCTGCTGTGGCGCTTCGGTAGCGACTGGCCGGTACTGCTCAGCCATCTGATTCTATTCCGCTACATCTATCCCGCCGATGCACAACGCGTTCCCGAGTGGGTGGTGCAAGATCTCGCCGCACGGCTGCCGGAGCAAACCGCTCAGCCGCCGGATGTGCCGCTCTGCCGCGGCGGCTTGTTGTCGCGCGGTCAGTACCTCGTCGATTTCGAGGACTGGCAGTACCGCGATGCGCGCATCGCGCCGGTCGGAAGGATGAGCCGGACGCAGGCCGAGAACTGGAGCAGTCAGGCGGTCGATCCCCCCCACGCCAAAGACAAGGCGTGAGCAATGGCACCTCACGCCGGACGGGGCGCCTGCCCGAGCAGCTCGCGACAAGTCGTCGAGGTCCCTACCCGCTTGGCCTCGGGCGCCGTCCCGAGCAGCCAGTCGCCTTCGGTACGGGTGACGCCGTACCAGTAGTGCTCACTCTTGAAGTGATGCAGGCGATGGTTGCGCCAGAGGTGCTGGTAGAAGCGCGTGCGCGGCTGCACCCGAGTGTGGATCAGGAAGTGGATCCATTCGTAATGCAGCGACAGCAGCAGGTGCACGGAGATGCCGGTGAACGCCAGCGCCAGGCTCGGAGCGAAAGCGCACCACAAACCGATCAGCACCGGCAAGGTGTAGAGAAAGGAATGGATCGGGATGAACAGGATGTCGTAGTTCCACGGATCGCGGTGGTGGCGGCGATGACTCTTCGGCACCGGGAAATCGATGGTTCGGCCGAACACCTGTACCGGGCGGAAATGCAGAATGTAGACGTGGATCAGCCATTCCTGCACCGGCCACAAGGCGGCGATGGCGAGCAGCGGGACGAGGTCCCAAGCGGACCAATCGCCGATGACCACACGCGCGGCGAGACTCGCGGCGGCAGCGGTGAGTAGGATGCGCGGGCTACCGTGGCGCAGGAAAATAGGCCAAGCAGCGCCGATCGTCTCAGGACTGTCGTTCGCGGATGTAAGCGTCCCCTGAGATCTCGATCGCTCACGGCGATCGGCATCGGTGGCGGCAGTGGCAACATCAATCATCCGAGGGTCTCCTCTCGTGATAGTCGCTCCATCTCGGCGAGAGCCCGCTTGACGCCTTCCTCACCGCGCCGCACCAGCAGGCGGGCACGATTCTCGGCACTGCCAGCGTTAGCGTCGCGAATCGCCACGGCAATGGCGCGGTAGCTGGCGACGTCGGTCAACTCGGCTTGTAACACTTGCGTCAGCAGCGTGTCACAGCGGGCATAGGTCTCGCGCAACGAGTTGTAGGCGAGACGATAGGCGATGTTGTCGCCCGCCTCGATCACCAGCTCCCAGAAGCCGACGGCGGTCGCCTGCAGCGCCGCCAGGTGAGAGGCGGCAGCGCTCATCTGATCGGCGGCCGCTTCGATCTGCGCCGCCATTGAATCTGCCCGACGCAGCGCGGCCCACCGCGCCGCGTCGGGGGCAATCGCCGAGCGCATCTCCATTACGCTGCGAACGACCGCGAGGTCGAAATCGCCGGCTGCGGACATCAGCAGATGGCCGAGCAGATCGAGACCGGCCGTGTGGCGGTAGTCGAGCACCCGCGAGGTGCCGCCGTGGCGGATCGAGACCAGCCGCGCCTGCTCCAAGCGTCGCAGCGCTTCGCGCACCGCGCCGCGATTGACGCCAAAGGCTTCGCAGAGACTGCGCTCGGACGGCAGCGGATCGCCGGCGGGCAGCTGCCCGGTGACGATCTGGGCGTGCAGTTGGCGAAACACCGCATCCGAGAGCGACTGCCGTTCGATCGGGATGATCGCGGCGAGGGCGGACGCACTAGCCATGTACCGGCTCTCCCATCCCATCGTCCGATTGTCAACTGGTCCGACCAGTGCGATCGAAGGAATTTCTTTGACTGAGCCCGGCGTCGACGCGC
>DASPMH010000526.1:0-3541 GCA_035627175.1 Terriglobales bacterium
ATCGACCTACGCCTCGGCAGCCGTGTCGTCTCCCTCGATACGGTTGGCCGCCAGGTGCAGCTCGAAGACGGCAGCCGCCACGCTTACGATGCGCTGCTGCTGGCGACCGGTGCTGAGCCGGTGCGGCTCGACCTGACCGGCGCCGATCTTCCCCATGTGCATTACCTGAGGACTCTCGCCGATAGCCGTGCCCTGATTGCCAAAGCTCTCGGCGCCAAGCACGCCGTGGTAATGGGTGCGAGCTTCATCGGTCTCGAGGTCGCCGCATCCCTGCGCGCACGGGACATCGAAGTTCACGTCGTCGCGCCGGAGACCCAGCCGATGGAGCGCGTCCTCGGATCGCCCGTGGGAGAGTTCCTTCGCGCGCTCCATGAGGAACATGGCGTCACCTTTCATCTCGGCACCACCGCCACCTCGATCGACGCGGCCAGCGTAACGCTGAAGAACGGAGAGTCGCTCGCAGCGGATCTGGTGGTGATCGGAGTCGGTGTTCGCCCGGCGACGTCGCTCGCGGAGAGCGCCGGCATCGCCTGCGACCGCGGCATCTCGGTCGATCCGTACCTCGAGACCAGCGTGCCCGGGATCTTCGCGGCCGGCGATCTGGCGCGTTGGCCGGACCCGCTCACCGGCGAACGCATCCGCGTCGAGCACTGGGTCGTAGCCCAGCGCCAAGGGCAGACCGCCGCCCGCAACATGCTCGGCCGGCGCGAGCGCTTCGACGCCGTGCCCTTCTTCTGGAGCCAACACTACGACGTCGCCATCGCCTACACCGGTCATGCCGAGCGCTGGGACACGATCGACATCGACGGCGACCTTCAGGCGAAAAACTGCAAGGTCACCTACAGCCGCGGCGGCAAGACGCTCGCGGTCGCCACCATCGGCCGCGACCGCGAAAACCTGCAAGCCGAAGCCGAGCTCGAACGGACGGTCGCCCGATAGGCGGAACCTTTGACCCGATGAAGTATGCCGACGGCGAGACTGTTCATCTTGGAGACGAGCTGAAGCTGTGGGGCAACGCACGGGGAATTGTCGTGTGTTCGATCGAAACCGATGAATACTCAGAACGCCATCCGCGGTCTGAATGGGAATATCTGGCCGGCGGCATACTCGTCGACGTAAGTGGCCTCGGTCTCGTGCACATCGACACTCCTGACGCGTCTTTGGCCGTGGTGAGACGCGCATCAGGGCCGGGTTGACGGGGAGCGAGGCCAGGATGCATTGCACAGCCCACGCTCTATTGGCCGGTGACAAGGACTTAGCTCGCTCCTGCAAGCGGCGCCTTGATGAACGACGCGCCGCAGGAGGATGAGAACTCCCATGCAAGACATCACTGCTGCAACAAATGAGTACCGCGAATGCGTGCGACATCTTTGGAACACATACATTCTTCCCCGGGTCACACCCGGCAGCGGATGCGATGCGAACGATGATTTTGATGACATCGCGCGTCTACTTTTCTCCGCAATCGTATTCACGGGTGCGACGGACAGAGTACGCATGTTCGGCAGCGAGCCGCTGTGCGATGTAGTTGTCGTCCCCGCGATCGAGTCGGCACCTATTCCAATCCTTATCCAGCGCTTGTCATGCGACGGCAACCGGTACTGGGATCATCCTTCGAAGGAAATGACGATCGCTAGCGGCATGGTCTTGCATTTTATCAATTTTTTCGATTGGAGCTCGTACGGTCCTCGAGATCTCCAGTATTGCCACACGCGAATAGTCGCTTGCGAGCTCGACCGCGATCTTGTGGGCAGAGACGCTTTAGTCGAGACCCGTCATGTTCGAATCCTCTTGAGTGACAACGCAGGAGGGCGATAGTTTTCGCGCTACTCCATGGATCGCGCAGTCATATCATGAGGGCGACTCCGAGATCCGACTTTGGCTCAGCACCGCGACCATGGAGCACCTCTGTGAGGATTCCGACATTGCGCGGCTTTTCTCCGAGTGGCACCAACACCTAGTGCTTCGCGAGGCGCTCGAGTTCAAATCGCCTCCTCGAGGACGCGTAGCCTGATGGGAGGCGGACCACTGTTTCTCTTGGTCAGCGTTTCGTCTTATCTGGTATCCGGGATACTGGTTGTGCTTGTGAAGTGGCTCGTATTCGTCAGCTGCGGCCCGGACGTGTCGCGGCAGGAAACAGTCCGCGAGGTGCTAGTCGCTAACGGCTTGTCCATGTTGCTGGCCGGATTCGTACTTCCACTTGCAGTGGCATTCGGCAGTCTCGCCGTCGCGTTCGTCGTGGATGATTCCCCGTGGGCCCTGGCCCTCGGGACCTGGGTGGTAGAGGGCTCTTCAAGCGGTTTCGCGGCGACGGTGGCGACCGGTCTTTGGCTGTTATTGACCTTGCCAGCTGCGGTTGCCGTAGAATTTGGGTATCTAAGTCGACGATGGCGTTCGGCTGCTATCGTCTCCGCGGCGAGTCCAGCATGTCTTTGTTGGCGCATGAACATTCCGAGCCATTGCGTGTTTTTGGCAGTAGCGCTCTGGCTGTGGCGGGACGTCTGGCTGTGGCGGATCGTCGGTTGATTCTTTTTTGACCGAGCGATCGTCATAGGTGCAGATGATGTTGCCTCGATGTTTCGGAGGGGCACCGCTGCCCGGAGGCGGCTTCGGCGGCACCGTGTCATCTGCGTGCCGACATGCTGACGCTTGGATGGCGGTAGTATGACCACTATCCGGAGCTCTGTGCGCGTGTTTCAGTGGAGCCTAGTTATCGGCATTGTCACTTGGTGTGTAACGGCGCATATACCGGCATACACGGATCAGGACTACGGCGTGATTGTAGGCACTACTGAGCGGCCGATTGCTTATCTGATGCGGCTGCTCGGGCCTCAGCAGCCAGCCGGTGATGGGAGCCAAGTTGTTGAGTGGAAGACGATAATCTACGTTCTGCACGATCTGTCGTGCTTCTCGTTGATCATGGCTAGCTTCTCTACTGCCGCTTACATCATCGTGACAACAGTCTGCACATTCATAAGTCGCGTCGGGCATGGTCGTCGAAAGCAGCGATTTGAATAAACTACGGGCGTTAGCACAATGCGGGACACTGCCGCTCGATGCGCCGGTGCTACAGCGGGCCGGTTTCGCATCCGCCGGCGCGTGCGACGCCGTGGTCGAACGGTGATGGCGTGGGTTCCCCTGCGCAAAGGCGTCGCCTTTCTGTCGCGCTATCAAGAAATCTGTGGGCAGTGTAACGGCCGCTACCTCGACGCGCTCGCGCTGGTGGACGACCCCACGCCCGCCATTCGCGCGCTCGATGCCATCAGTGAGCGCGCCGCGACCGCCAACGGCCGTACCGTACGCCCGTTCAATCCCGTGGCCCGCCACGACCGCGTGCTTTTCGAGGCTGTGATGAGCGGTGAGCACGTCCTGCACTGATTCACCAACCGCGAGTTACGCGACAAGCTCGTCCGCGCCGGGTTTCCACTCGCTAGCGACCCCGCCAAACGTCCCGCCCAGATCACTCGCCTGCTGCACCGGCTGCATGCCCATCAATTAATTGCCAAGATCCCGCGCTCGCGCCGCTGGCGTGTCTCGCTGG
>DASPMH010000527.1:0-3161 GCA_035627175.1 Terriglobales bacterium
GGCCCGAAACACCTCAACATCAAGCTGACCCGCGCCAAGCTCGAGGCGTTGTGCAGTGATCTGCTCGATCGGCTCGAGGGGCCGTGCGTCACCGCCTTGCGCGATGCCGGACTGTCCGCCAGCGACATCAACGAGGTGGTCCTCGTCGGCGGTATGACCCGGATGCCGGCGGTACAGGCGCGGGTGAAGAAGATCTTCTCGAAGGAACCGCACAAGGGCGTCAATCCGGACGAGGTCGTCGCCATCGGCGCGGCGATTCAGGCGGGCGTATTGCGCGGCGACGTCAAGGACGTGCTGTTGCTCGACGTCACGCCGCTGTCGCTCGGCATCGAGACGCTCGGCGGCGTGTTCACCAAGCTGATCGAGAAGAACACCACCATCCCGACCAAGAAGAGTCAGACGTTTTCGACCGCTGCCGACAACCAGACCGCCGTGACCATCCGTGTCTTCCAGGGCGAACGCGAGATGGCGGCCGACAACAAGTTGCTCGGCCAGTTCGATCTCGTCGGTATCCCTCCGGCACCGCGCGGTCTGCCTCAGGTCGAGGTGACCTTCGACATCGACGCCAACGGTATCGTCCACGTCCATGCCAAGGACAAGGCTACCGGCAAGGAGCAGTCGATCCGCATCACCGCTTCGAGCGGCTTGAACGAGGAAGAGATCAAGAACATGATTCGCGACGCCGAGGCCCATGCGGCCGAGGACCATGCCCGCCGCGAACAGGCCGAGGCTCACAACCAGCTCGACAGCTTGATCTACCAGACTGAGCACTCGCTCAAAGAAGCCGCCGATCTCGATGCTGCGGTCCGCAGCGACGTCGAGCAGGCGATCGAGCGCGCCAGAAAGGCGCTCGAATCGAACGAAGCGATCAACATGAAGGCGGCGGCCGAGGATCTCACCCGCAGCTCGCACAAGCTGGCCGAGGCCTTGTACGCCAAGGCGGCGCAGCAGGCGAACACCGGTGCTGGTCCTGGTGGATCGCAAGCAAACGAGGGGCGTGCCGGCGGCGACGGTGGCGCAGCGGGCCCGGGCGACGACGCCGTCGACGCCGACTTCGAAGAAGTGAAAGGCTGATTCTTTGCGGCGGTGCCCCTAGCGCACCGTATGGTTGTGGAAGCCCTCCTCGCTCGACGAACGGGGAGGGCTTCTGTATTTGGAGCGCGCATCCGGCCGCATAGTGCGCGACGGTGCGGATGATCTGAGCGGAGAGAACGGTGTCGAAACGAGATTATTACGAGGTGCTCGGCATCGAGCGCGGCGCCGGCGAAGACGTTATCAAGCGGGCTTACCGCAAGCTCGCGATGAAGTACCACCCGGACAAGAACCCCGGCGACAAGGTGGCCGAAGAGCACTTCAAAGCGATCTCGGAAGCCTACGGCGTCTTGAGCGATCCCGATCGCCGGGCCCAGTACGACCGCTTCGGCCACGCCGCCTTCGAGCAAGGCGGCGGCTTCGGCTTCGACTTTGCCTCTGCCGGCTTTGCCGAAGATCTCTTCAACGACATCTTCGGCAACCTCTTCGGCGGCCGCCGCGGTGGCGGCGGCGGGCGCAATCGCGCCCGACGTGGTGAGGATCTCCGCTACGACATGGAGATCGAGTTCGAGGAAGCGGTGCGCGGCACGGAGAAGCTGATCAAGGTGCCGCGTTCGGCAAGCTGCAGCGACTGCGGCGGGCAGGGCACCGCCGATGGCAGTGCCCGGGCGACCTGTCCCGGTTGTAACGGCACCGGCCAGGTGCGCTTTCAACAAGGATTCTTCACCATCGCCAAGACCTGCGGGCAGTGCGGTGGTCAAGGCAATTACGTCAAAGATCCCTGCTCCAAATGCCGCGGCGCCGGCACCGTCCAGAAGACCTCGTCGCTCAACATCAAAGTGCCGCCGGGTGTCGACGTCGGCTCGCGCTTGAAGCTGCGCGGCGAGGGCGAAAACGGCAGCAACGCCGGTCCTCCCGGCGACCTCTACATCGTCATCCACGTACGCGAGCACCCCCTGTTCGCCCGCGACGGCAATGACGTCGTCTGCGAGATCCCGATCACCTTCCCGCAAGCGGCGCTCGGCGCCGAGATCGACGTGCCGACGCTCGATGGCAAGACGAGCTTGAAGATCCCATCGGGGACGCAATCGGGCACGGTACTGAAGCTCGCCGGCAAGGGCGCGCCCGATCTGCGCGGCTACGGCCAAGGCGATCAGTTGGTCCGCCTGATCATCGAGACCCCGCGCAAATTGACCGCTCGCCAGCGCGAGCTGCTCGAAGAGTTTGCACGTGAGTCGGGGAACGAGGTAAACCCGCTCTCCAAGGGCTTTTTCGACAAAGTAAAGGAGATGTTTGGCTGATGCCTCCTCGAGCCTCGCGGGCGCTCGTTCGTCCGACTCTTGCGCTGATGCTCCTACTCTCCGCTGCTTGTTCCACTCGGGTGGCGCCGCCGGAGCCACCGATTTCCGTCCGCCGCGGCGATCAGGCTTTCCGCCGTGAGGATTACGACACCGCGATCGCGGAGTACCGCACCTATCTAGATTCGGAAGAGCAGGGGGTGCATACCCCGCGCGCGATCTACAAGAGCGCTCTGGCCTCGTACCGCCTCGGCCATTACGGGGCGGCGGTCGCCACCTTGGACGAGATGACCCAGCGCTATCCCGAGGCGCATTGGGTGCAGACGGAAGCGCTACGTGGCGATTCGTTGCGCGAGCTCGGTCGGCCGGTGCCTGCCCTGACGGCCTACGACACCGCCTGGTCGGTCGCATCCGAGGCCGATCGTCCCAAGTTGAAGCTCCGCATCGAGGCGGCGTTGGCCGTGATGGACCGGGCTCAGCTGATCGAAGCCGCTGACGCGGTCGACGATGAAGAGGTCCGGGAAATGGTCGCCAGCGCCATGGCGCAACCTCGGCCGCAGGCGGTTGTCGCTGCCGCGACGGCACCCCCGGGCGCAGGAGCGAATACCGCTTTCGCTGGCCGACCAGCAGCGGCCGCCCCGGCAGTACCGCCGCCAGCCGCGCAGGACCGCGAGGATTCGCTTTGGGCAGAGCCACCGCCGCCCCCAGCGGCGCAGCTCCAGGTGCGAGAAGATCCCGATCTACAGCCGCGCAATACCCTGGTGGGCGCCTTCCAACGTCTCGGTCGCGACGACGGCGAGTCCCCCCAGGTCGTCGCCAGCGCCGTGCCGC
>DASPMH010000528.1:0-15628 GCA_035627175.1 Terriglobales bacterium
GCGGCGCTGAGGCTTTCGCCGGCGAAAGCCTCAGCCCTTTGGGAAATTTGGGAAAGGGGGCGCACGCCTTACGGAAATCCCCCCGCGCCTGCGGCGTGGCTCCGTTTGAGAAAGGGGGCAGAAGATTATGTTCCCCCGACCTCTGGCGCTGCGCGTTGACTCGCGGCGGCGCTGCGGTAGCTTGCGCCGCGATGGAACCTCGCGAGATCCTTTCGGTCGACGACATCCACCTCTCCGAACCGATGTTCTGGGCGCGCCCGCTGCCCGAGCGCGAGGGCGCCTTCGCTAGCTTGCGGCGCGAGAAGCCGATCTCCTTCCATGAAGAGTTCTGGATGGAAGGCTTTCCGTTCCCGCGCGGCCCCGGCTACTGGGCGCTGACGCGTTACCACGACATCCTCACCGTCAGTCGCCAGCCCGAGCTGTTCTGCTCCGGCCAAGGCAGCAACATCGCCGACCTGCCGCCCGACTTCGCCGAGTTCTTCGGCTCGATGATCAATATGGACGATCCGCGCCACGCCCGCCTGCGCCGCATCGTCTCGCGCGGCTTTACGCCGCGGCGAATCCAACAGGTCGAAGACAACGTCCAGCGGTCGGCAACGCGCATCATCGACGACGTCGCCGACAAGGGCGAGGTCGACTTCGTCACCGAGATCGCCGCGGCGCTGCCGCTGAAGATCATCTGCGATTTGATGGGGATTCCGGAGAGCGAGTATCGCTTCATCTTCGACCGCACCAACATCATCCTCGGCGCGGGCGATCCCGAGTACGTCAGTGATCCGATGGCGATCGTCCCGGCGCTGCTGCAGGCGGGAGCGGAGTTGTCGCAACTGGTGCAGGAGCTCGGCCGCGAGCGGATCAAGAACCCGACCGACGATCTCACCTCCGCCCTGGTCAACGCCGAGGTCGACGGCGAGAAGCTGACCGAGCAGGAGCTCGGCTCGTTCTTCGTTCTGCTCGTCGTCGCCGGCAACGAAACCACTCGCAACGCGATCAGCCACGGCATGAAAGCGCTGACGGATTATCCCGATCAGCAGGCGCGCTGGGCCTCCGACTTCGAACGCTACGCTCCGACCGCGGTCGAGGAGATCGTGCGCTGGGCGACGCCGGTGATCCATTTCCGCCGCACCGCAACCCGGGACACCGAGCTCAGCGGGCAGAAGATCGGCGCCGGGCAGAAGGTGGTGTTGTGGTACTGCTCCGGCAATCGTGACGAGGCGATCTTCCCCGATCCGTTCCGCTTCGATATCGGCCGCGAGCCCAACGAGCATGTCGGTTTCGGCGGACCGGGCCCCCATTTCTGTCTCGGCGCGCACCTGGCGCGGCGTGAGATCACCGTGATGTTCCGCGAAATCTTTCGCCGCTTGCCCGACATCCACGCGGTCAGTGAGCCCGATCGCCTGCAATCGTTCTTCATCCACGGCATCAAACACCTGCGCTGCCAGTTCACTGCCGGCGGGCGCTGAGACACAAGGATCTCCCATGCCGACCTCGCCTGCCCCGCTCGCCGGGGTGCGTGTTCTCGATTGCTCGATGCTCGGACCGGGCGCGACCGCGATGCACCTGGCCGATCTCGGCGCCGAGGTGATCAAGATCGAAGCGCCCGGCGGCGACTACATCCGCAAGATGGCGTTTCCGATCATCGACGGCATCTCGCTGCTGCACTGGCACATCAACCGCGGCAAGCAGAGTCTGGTGCTCAATCTGCGCAGCGATGCCGGCGTCGAGGTCTTTTTCGATCTGGTGCGCAAGGCCGACGTCGTCATTGAAGCGATGCGACCCGGCGCTCTCGATCGCCGCGGTATCACCTTCGCCCGCATGCGCGAGCACAATCCGCGCATCGTCTACTGCCACGTCAGCGGCTACGGCTTGTCGGGGCCGTACCGCGACCTGCCGAGCCACGGCTACGCCTACGACGCCTGGGCCGGCGTGGCTCGGCCGGTGCGTGACGAGACAGGCCATCCGGCGATTCCGGCGTATACGACGGTCGGTATTCACGCCGGCCCGCTGTTCGCCGCGCTCGGTGTCGTCGCCGCGGTGTTGCGCGCCCGCACCACCGGCGTCGGCTGCGAGCTCGAGGTGGCGCAGAGCGAGGCGGCGGCGGCGTTCAACTGGAACGGCATCGAGGGCAACAAGTCGCACGAGCGGCCAGAGGACGAGGTCACCGGCAACTCGGGCGACGGCAAGCCGGGTCCACGCCAGCCGATGGGCGATGCGACGATGAAGGAAGCGGTGCGCTACCAGTTCTACGATTCGGCCGATGGGGTGGTGCTGTTCATGGCATCCGAGCGCGAGCTGTGGCGCAACTTCTGCGAAGCCGTCGAGCGCATGGATCTCTTCGAGCGCTTCCCCGGTGCACGCGTCGCCGAGCACGCCCGCGGCAACCTCGAGCTGCGCGCCGAGCTCGCCGCGATTTTCCGCCAGCGCACCACCAAGCAGTGGATCGAGCTCGGCCTGCGCGCCAACGTGCCGCTCGGTCCGGTGCACGACACCCGCACCGTCGCCAGCGATCCGCAATTTTTGGCGCGGCTGAGCTGGCTGCCGCACCAGCAGCACGGCACCGATCTACTGCCGACGCCGATCCGCTTCCTCGACCAGCCGCTGCCCGAGCCTAGCAAGGCGCCGGTCGAGCCAGGCCAGGACAGCGAGGCGGTGCTGCGCCAGGTGCTCGAGCTAGACGACGCCGCCATCGCCGCCCTCAAAACCCGCGGCGCCCTCGGCTAAGGAATGTAGCTGCGCTCGGTAGAGCGCGGCTAATACCTGACCGGATGAAGCGCGCGCTACAGCATCGGCCTGGTGCAGCGATGGAGTCCCTTGCAATGGGGCGTTTAGTTGCGGATGTTCGGGGAGTGACGGAGGCGGGTTACACGATTCAGGGTCGCACCGTGCGGTTGCCGGCGGTGGTACGCGACGCCAGCTCGGGGACGGCGTTGTACCTGGTCTCGGCGACGGCGGCGCAGCAGCTGGTCCCGCCGCCTTTTCAGATCGTCGAAGTCGCTCCCGGGCAGGCGCAGCTGGTGCTCGGCTTCGTCGACTATCGCGACAACGATCTCGGCGATTACTACGAAGTGATGATCGTCTTCTTCGTCCGCCCGGCGGGCGACCCTGCTGCGGCGGAAGGGACCTTCATCTATAAGCTGCCGGTGAATCAGTCCTTCACTTGCGAAGCGGGGCAGCGGATCTGGGGTTTCCCCAAGACGGTCGAACGCATCGCAATCGACAGCACCGGCGAAATCGTTCGCTGCCGCCTCGAGATGGCGGGGGAGCATGCCTTCACCCTTTCCCTGCCGCGGCTCGCCTGCGACGCCATGCCCGACATGGAGATCGAGATGACCACCTACACCGACCACGGCGGACCACACGCGCTGGCGTTCGCTCAAGGCGGTGCGACGGCGATCAACCCGGGCGGTGCCGGGGTGCAGCTCGAGCTTGGCACGCATCCTCTCGCGGATGAGTTGCGCCGGCTCGGCCTGCCGGATGCACCGCTGCTGTTGAGCACCTGGGTAGAGCACATGCGCGGTAGCTTCGGCGCGCCGCGGCGGATCGAGAAGGAGTAGGAATGGGCGAGTACAAGGCCGAGATGCGAGAGCTACACCGTACCCGGCTGGCGGGGGATGAGGTGCCGACGGTCGTCCGCGATGCCAAATTCGGCCTGGGCCAGATCGTGCGGCATCGCTTCTATCCGTTTCGTGGCGTGATCTTCGACGTCGATCCGACCTTCAATCACACCGAGGAGTGGTGGCAGTCGATTCCCGAGGCGATCCGGCCGCACAAAGACCAGCCCTTCTACCATCTGCTCGCCGAGAACGATTCGAGCCATTACGTCGCCTACGTCTCGGAGCAGAACCTGCTGCTCGACGACGACAAGGGCCCGATCAAGCACCCCCAGGTAAACGAGATGTTCGACGGCCTCCACGACGGCGCCTACATCGC
Source organism: Terriglobales bacterium (assembly GCA_035627175.1). Lineage (GTDB taxonomy): Bacteria > Desulfobacterota > Binatia > HRBIN30 > HRBIN30 > DASPMH01. The sequence continues at coordinate 3,931 of DASPMH010000528.1, forward strand.
CAAGCAGGTCTACAACTGAGAAGAACGCCCCGCCGTCCGGCTATCCGGTGCTGCCGCCCTGGGAGCGTGTAGCTGCCGTCGGGCAGGTCGATCGCAGGCTTGGCGAACGTGGACGGCAGGGTGAGCCGAGCCGCCGCGCTCTTACCGAGCGCAGCTACAAAGCTCACGATGGAAATGTTTCTTCCCCTCTATTCCCTGTCCTCCTGTCTTCTTGTCTTCTTGTCCCTCCTGTCGACGCTCAGCAGCCGTTTAAGGCTTGAGCGATTGCTGCGACGATTTCTTCGACGGTGATCTGGCCGTCCTGGGTCGAATCGCCCGCGGCGCATGCCTCGATCGTGGTCGTCCCGAGGGCGATATTGATCAGCTGGATGATCTCGTCGACGGTGACCTCGCCGCTGCCGTCACAATCGCCCGCGCACAGCGCCGCAACCTGCGACGGCGTCGGCGTAGCGCTCGGTTCGGGTGACTCGGTTGCGCTCGCCGTCGCAGTAGCGCTGGGGCTCGGCGTTGTTGTCGGGCTCAGCGCAGCGCTAGCTGTCGCTGTCGGCGAGGGGCTAACCGCGGCGGCGGTCGTCGTCGGCGCGCTGGTGTGACTGCGGCTTGGGCTCGCTGTCGGCTGCGGCGTAACTGCGCTCGGAGTCGTCGGCGAGGGGCTGCCGGTTGCCGTCAGCTTCGGCGTTGCCGTCGCCGGTGAAGCTGGCGTTCGCGATAGCGTCGGGGTCGCTGTCGGAGGTACTCCGGAGAGTAGCGACCACAAGCCACCGCGCACTTCGAAGCTGCCAGCCGCGCTGGTACCCGCCTCGGCTTGACCGATGGTGCCGGCGAGCCGGTAGGGTCCGCCGCTGCTGGCGGTTGCTCCGCCTGCAGCAACTCGGGCGCGGCGCAGGTCGTACCCGCCTCCAGTCTGCGCCATCGCCGCGGTGGCGGCGAGCAGCGCTGCGAGCAGGATTGCAGCTATGCGGGCGGTGTTCACGGCGTCCTGCGTTTAGCGCGCCGCGCCGGCGTTGTCAGCGGACAATCGGCACAGCGGCGGCCCGCAGAAGTCGGCCCTACCTGCCAGTATCCGTCTCGGTCCGCGTGCAACTGTCCTCGACTCCCAGCAATCGTGTCCGCCTCTCCCTGTCTTCCTGTCGTCCTGTCCTCCTGTCCTCCTGTCCTCCTGTCTTCCTGTCGTCCTGTCCTCCTGTCTTCCTGTCCTCCTGTCTTCCTGTCCCCCTGTCTTCTTGTCCTGCTGTCTTCCTGTCCTCTGTCCTCTTGTCCTCCTGTCAAGTCTCACCGCGGCGCGAAGCGGCGCTCGACCTCGTGGCGGAGGCCCGCAATCAGGTCGGGGAGCGAGCGTTTGACCAGCAGGTTTTCCAAAAAGCCCGGTAAGGGTTGGCCGGTGTCGACGCGAACCCGGTAGGTCACCAAGGTGCGGCTGCCGCCGTCGAGGGCGCTGACCAGCCAGCCGCCGTCGGTGTCGGCAATGTCGTGCGGAGCACTCTTGTCGAGGATCCAGCTCATCGAGCCGAGCTCGGGCTCGAGGGTATTGATGACGCGGTAATGGATCGACAGCAGCGGCAAACGCACCCGCTCGTCGAGCCACACTTTATTGCCCTCCAAGCGGACAATGCGGATCTCTTTGGCGCCGGGCAGAAAGCGCGGTCGCGATTCGAAGTCCGTCAGCGCCAGCCACACCTGTTCCGGTGTATGCGCGATGATCGCGGTAGCTCGGTGGCGGCGGCGGTGCAGCGTCGCGGTATCCTCTCCTTCGCCTCCTGCGATCAAGATCTCGCCGCGCTCGAGCGCCGCCCACTGCGGTGGCGTGTACCAGCCGCGAATCGTCTCTTGATCGAGGGCGCGGCCGACCTTCGGAGGAGCCGTCAACGACTCGGGAAGCGCAATGCGAGCCATGCTGCGGGACCCTACATACTCCTAACCGAACCCTAGTGCATCCGCCCCGAAATCCGTCCGGTCACCGCGGGCCAGAGCGCGTCCGGACCGATCGCAAAGGTGTGGGCGCCGAGGCGCTCCGCCCACTGACTGGCGGTGCCGTAGTCGGCACGCCAGGCCCATAGCCGGCGAGTGGCGAAGTGGAGGGCGTGCTCGTAGGTGAAGCCGATCGCGCCGTGAACCTGATGAGCGATGCGCGGCGCCAGCTCGGCGGCATCACCGGCAATCACTTTGGCGCAGGCGATCTCGAAGCTCGGATCACCGCTGGCTCCGATCGTCGCGTGAAAATCCTGGCGGGCCTCCGCCGCGGCCCGGCAGGCGACTTCCGCCGCCATGCCTGCCTCGGCGGCGGCACCGGCGAGGCGCGCCAGCTCTTGTTGGATCGCTTGGAATTGGCCGATCGGGCGGCCGAACTGAAGGCGCTCGCCGGCGTATTGCACCGACATCTCCAGCAGCGCATCGAGAGCACCCGCCATCTGCGCCGAGCGCACCAGCGCACCGTAGAGCTCGACGATGTTTGCCGGCAAGGTCGTCGGCCGGGCCGCTTCGACGTCGCTGCGAATCGCCGAGAGATCGTCGCGCGGCTCGAGCGCCAAATTGTGGCCCTCGAGCACGGTCGCATCGGCCAGATCGATCAAGATCACCTCGGCGAGACCTTGGCGCGCGACAACAGCGACCGCCGAGCTGCAGTGGCGGCCCCACGGCAAACGTGCCAGCGTCGTCGTCACCTTGCCGTCGTGCACCTGACCGGCATCGAGAGGCGTGGCGCAGACCGTCAGTGGACCACTGGGCACCGGCATCCCGGCGCGGGCTAGCAGCCAGGTCGCCAAGATCGTCTCGGCGAGCGGCAGCGGTACGCAATAGCGCCCGCTCGCCCGCAAGATGACGAAGGCGTCGAGCCAACCGTCTTCGAGCTCGTCGCCGAGTTGATGCGGTTGCGTCAGCCCGGCCGCTTCGACCTGGTTCCACAAGCTCGCCGGCCACTCGCCGCGCTCGGTTCGGGCGATCTGCTCCTTGTCTACGGTTGCCGCGAACAGACGGGTGACCGTGTCGTGCAGCAGTCGTCGTGCTTCGCTCATCGCAACCCCAACCCGCGGGCGATGATGCCGCGCAGAATCTCGCGTGTGCCGCCGCGCAGTGAGAACGACGGGGCATTTTGCATCAGATGCGCCAGCACCCGCTGATATTGGCTGGCAGCGCCGTCGCAGCGAGGTTCTGCCGGCGCCAGCGCCTGCGCCACGCCCGGAAGGTCCTGCTCGAAAATCCCGCCGAGGTCCTTGAGCAACGAGGCTTCCAGCGCCGGGTTCTCTCCGGCTTCGAGTAAGCCGGCGACGCTGATCGACATCGCCCGCAGCGTCGCCAAATGCGCTACCTGCCGGCCGATCGCCTCGTGCTCGCGCCGTTCGGCGTTCGCCGTCAACTCGCCGATCAGCTCGACCAGTAGCGGATAGCAGGAGAGGTAGCGCTCCGGGCCGCTGCGCTCGTAGGCGAGCTCGGCCATCACTTGCGACCAGCCGTTGCCTTCCTCGCCGACCAGACTGTCGGCAGGGACGACGGCGTCCTCGAACACCACTTCACAGAAATGCTCGTTGCCGGAGAGATCGCGGATCGGTCGCACCGTAATGCCGGGTGTCCGCAGGGGCAGCAGGAACTGCGACAAGCCTTGATGCTTCTGGTCGGGTACCGTGGTCGTGCGGAACAGCGCGATCATGTAGTCGCAGGCATAGGCACCGGTGGTCCAGACTTTGGTGCCGTTCAGCCGCCAACCTGCGTCGCTGCGTTCGGCGCGGCTGCGAATCGAAGCGAGGTCCGAGCCCGAGTCGGGCTCGCTCATGCCGATGCAGAAAGCGATCTCGCCGCGGCAGATGCGCGGCAGGATGTTCTGGCGCTGCGCCTCGGTGCCGTAGCGCAACAGCAGCGGCCCGCTCTGGCGATCGCCGACCCAGTGAGCGGCGACGGGAGCGCCGTAGCTCAGCATCTCTTCGAGAACGACGTACCGTTCGAGCGCCGAGCGCTCACCGCCGCCGTAGCGCTTGGGCCAGGTCATGCCGAGCCAGCCCCGTTCGCCGACCTTGCGACTGAACTCGGCATCCCAGCCGGTCCAGGTGTAGGCGCGGCGCTCGGGCGGATGATCGGGCAGCGTCTCACGCAGGAACTCGCGCACCTCGATGCGCAGCTCCTCCGCTGCTGCCGGCAGTCGACACAGCTCAAAGCGAAACTTCGGCATGCTCACCGCAATACATCCCTCGCGCCCGTTGCCAAAGAGGCGCACAAGAAAGCAGGGTTGGGGAGCCTTGGAAACGGGGCACGGGTGCATTATGGGGTCCGGTTCGCCGATGCCGTCCCATCCGACCAACCCTGCCATTCGTCTGCTCGACGGCGCCTTCTATGCCGCCGATCCCCATCCGCATCTCACTTGGATGCGCCGGCATGCGCCGGTGTATTGGGACGAGGCAGCGCAGGTCTGGGGCATCGCTCGCTACGCCGACATCCTCGCCATCTCGAAAGACCCGCACACCTTCTCCAATTCGGCGGGCAATCGCCCCGACGTGCCGGCGCTGCCCTACATGATCAGCATGGACGATCCGCTGCATCGCCAGCGCCGCGCCCTGGTCAACAAAGGCTTTACTCCGCGGCAGGTCGCCGAGCGCGAGCCGCGCATCCGTGCCATTGCCGCCGAGCTGATCGCCCAGGCGCGCGAGCGCGAGCAGTTCGACTTCGTCGCCGACATTGCCGCCTGGCTGCCGCTGATGGTGATCGGCGACCTGCTCGGCGTCGATGCGAGCCACTACCGCGATCTGCTGCGCTGGTCCGATGAAATGGTGATCGGCAGCGGCTCGACCTGCGAAGCGACGGTGGCGCGCGCCAATCAGGCTTTCCTCGAGTACGCCGATTATCAGGCCAAGGTCATCGCCGATCGCCGGGCCCGGCCGCGCGAGGACCTGGTCAGCATCCTGGTGCACGCCGAGATCGACGGCGAGCGGCTCAGCGACGATGCCATTCTGTGGGAGCTGCTGCTGATCTTGATCGGCGGTGACGAGACGACGCGCCATGTCCTCAGCGGCGGCATGTACCAGCTGTTGCTCCACGCCGAGCCGTGGCAGCGGCTGGTGAGCGATCCGACGCGAGCCGCCAGCGCGGTCGAGGAGATGCTGCGCTGGGTGACGCCGGTGCAGAACATGTCGCGGCTGCTGCGGCGCGACGCGACCGTCGGCGGCGAGACCATGCGAGCCGGCGACAAGCTGGTGCTGCTCTATCCTTCGGCGAATCGCGACGAGGCGGTGTTCGCCGATCCCTTCCGCTTCGACATCGGACGCACGCCCAACGATCATCTCGCCTTCGGCTATGGCGCGCACTTCTGTCTGGGCGCGAGCCTGGCGCGGCTGGAGATCAAGATCTTCCTCGAAGAGATGATCGCCGGCTTGCCCGCGGTCGAGCTCGCTTCGGATACTCCGCCGCACTACCGCGTCTCCAATTTCATCACCGGCATCGAAGCTCTACCGGTGCGTGCCCGAGGCTGAGTCGATGTCACCGCAGGCCCTGCGCATTTGTTTTCTCACCTACCGAGGCAATCCCAGCTGCGGTGGCCAGGGCATCTACACCCGCCGGCTGACGCGCGAGCTCGCCGCGCTCGGGCATGACGTCGAGGTGTGGAGCGGGCCGCCCTATCCCGAGCTCGACGATGCGGTGCGGCTGCGGCGGATCGCCAGCCTCGACCTGTGGAGCAATGCGCCGCCTTTGCGGCGGCCGTCGTGGAGCGAGCTGCGGGATCCGATCGCCGCGGGCGAGTGGCTGCGCACCATCACCGGCACGTTCGCCGAGCCGCTGTCCTTCTCGCGCCGCGTCGCCCGTGCCTTTTCCCAAGAGAACGCCGGAGCGCGCTTCGACCTCGTCCACGACAATCAATCGCTCGGTGCCGGGCTGCTGCGGCTGCGGCGGACCTTGCCGGTGGTGGCGACGATCCATCATCCGATCACCGTCGATCGCGACATCGCCGTCGCCAGTGCCGAGGACGGCATCAAGCGCTGGGGCGTGCAGCGCTGGTACAGCTTCGTAGGCGAGCAACAGCGGGTAGCGCCGGCGCTAGATCGTATCGTCACCGTCTCGCAAGTGGCCGCCGAGGGCATCGCCAAGGACTTCAAAATTCGCCCCGATCGTCTGCGCGTCGTCGCCAATGGGGTCGACATCGACCGCTTCCGGCCCTTGTCCGGAACCGAGCGCAGCAACGATTGCGTCGTGAGCACCATCTCCGCCAACGCCCCGCTCAAAGGATTGCCGGTGTTGTTGGATGCCGTCGCGCAACTGCGCCGGACGCGGCCGCGGCTGCGGTTGACGGTCATCGGCAAGGACGGACATGCGGCGACCAAGGCTCGCATCCGCGAGCTCGGGCTCGGCGAGGCGGTGCACTTCACCGGCCGGCTGACCACCGAAGAGATGGTCGAGCACTATGCGCGAGCGTCGCTGGCGGTGGTGCCGTCGCTGTACGAGGGCTTCGGTCTGCCGGCGATCGAGGCGATGGCGTGCGAGGTCCCGGTGATCGCCAGCAACGCCGGTGCGCTGCCCGAGGTGGTCGGCGAGGACGGTGCCGCGGGCTTGTTGGTCCCGGCAGGTGATGCCGGCGCACTGGCAGCGACGATGGCCGAGCTGCTGGCCGCGCCGCTGCGAGCCCGCACCATGGGCGAGGCGGGGCGGCGCCGGGTGCAGTCGCTGTTCACCTGGAGGCGTGCGGCCGAGATGGTGGTCGAAGTCTACCGCGAGCTCCTCTGCGCACGTCGATCGGAGGGCGGATGTTGACTGTCGATTTTGGGCGGCTGAGGTTGCGGCCCGGGATGCGAGCTCTGGACCTCGGATGTGGTGAGGGGCGGCACGTGCTGGCGACGCGCTTGCAGCCCGGGATTGCAGCGGTCGCGGTAGATCTCGGTGAATCGGAGGTGGCTAAGACCGGCGCGGCATTGCGCGACATGGACAGTGCAACGCCTTCCTTCCTCCCGGCATCCGCCGAGGCGGGGCCGTGGCTGGTGGTGCGCGGCGATACTTTGCGGCTGCCCTTTGCCGATCGCAGCTTCGACTGCGTCATCGCTGCCGAGATCCTCGAGCACTTGCGCGACGACGAGGCCGCGCTGGCGGAAATCCGGCGGGTGTTGCGGCCGGGTGGGCGGCTCGCTGTGTCGGTGCCGCGCTTCGGGCCGGAGCTGGTCTGCTGGACGTTGTCGCGCGCCTATCGCAACACCCCCGGCGGCCACGTGCGCATCTATCGCCGCGCCGCGTTGCGCCGCACGCTGCGCCGGCACGGCTTCGCCATCGACGGCCATCATTTCGCCCATGCGCTGCATGCGCCGTTCTGGTGGCTCAAGTGTGCCGTCGGCCTCGACCGCGACAGCGTCGCAGTGGCGTGGTATCACCGCCTGCTCGTGCGCGACATGTTCGACAAGCCCTGGCACACCCAGACCGCCGAGCGACTGCTCAATCCGCTGATCGGCAAGAGCGAGGTGTTCTACGCGCACAAGACGATGAGGCCAGTGTGAGCGCGCCGGCAATGGCGACGCGTGCCGCTCGCGCGCTGCGGGGGCGAGCGCAGCTGTCGGATCGCTTGGCGGTGACTGCCGATTGGATCGCTTCGCATCAGCGTAGCGATGGCGCCTTGCCCTCGTTTCGCCGCCGCCGCATGGATCCTTGGGACCATGTGCAGTCGGCGATGGCGCTGGCGGCGATGGGCAGGATCGATGCGGCGCGCGCCGCCTATCGCTACAGCGGCAGCAGTCAGCATCCCAACGGCGCCTGGCCGGCGGCGAGCAACCAACACGGCGTCATCGACGCGACCCAGGAGTCCAACCACGCCGCCTACCTCGCCACCGGTCTGTGGCACTTCTATCGCGTCACCGGTGAAGTCGACCTGCTCGCCGAGCTGTGGCCGGCGCTCGAGCGCGCCGTCGGATTCGTCCTGCAGCTGCAGGATGACAGCGGTGTGATCTACTGGGCGACCGACGGCGACGGCATCCCCTGGCCGGCGCCATTGCTGGCGGGATGCTCGTCGATTTACGGCAGCCTCGGCTGCGCCGTGCGCATCGCCGCTCGTCTCGGGCAACCGCGCGAGCGCTGGCAATCGGCGCGAACGAAGCTGGGCCAGGCGTTGCGTCAGGATCAGAATCGCTTCGTCCTAGCTGCGGTGCCGGAGCCGCCGGGCCGCTATGCGATGGATTGGTACTATCCGGTGCTCGGCGGAGCGCTGCGCGGCGAGGCGGGACGGCGCCGTTTGATCGACGGCCACGGCGAGTTCATCGACGAGGGTACCGGCTGCCGCTGTGTCCGCGATCGCGCCTGGTACACGGTAGCGGAGACTTGCGAGTTGGTGATCGCGCTCGCCTTGAGCGGCTTGCGCGAGCAAGCGCAGGCCCTCTTCGATTGGACGGCGTCATTACGCTGCGAGGACGGCGGCTACTGGATGGGCATCACCTATCCCAACCAACTCTGCTGGCCCCCCGAGCGGCCATCATGGACGGCCGCGACAGTGATCTTGGCGGCCCACGTGCTCGCAGCAGAGCCGGCGACCTCCGGATTGTTCGAGTCCCTCGCCGACCTGTAGCTGCGCTCGGCAGAGCGCGGCAGGCAACCTGGGAGAATTTGACCTCGAGCGTGTAGCTGCGCTCGGCAGAGCGCGGCAGGCAAGCTGGGAGAATTTGACCTGGAGCGTGTAGCTGCGCTCGGCAGAGCGCGGCAGGCAAGCTGAGAGAATTTGACCTGGATCGTGTAGCTGCGCTCGGCAGAGCGCGGCGGCAAGCTGAGAGAATTTGACCTGGAGCGTGTAGCTGCGCTCGGCAGAGCGCGGCAGGCAAGCTGGGAGTATTTGACCTCGAGCGTGTAGCTGCGCTCGGCAGAGCGCGGCAGGCAAGCTGGGAGAATTTGACCTCGAGCGTGTAGCTGCGCTCGGCAGAGCGCGGCAGGATCCCCCCGCGCCTGCGGCGCGGCCGCCTTGGGAAAGGGGGCGCACACCTGGGGGTCCAATCCCCCTCCTTTCTCTGTCAGCCCTCGGCGATCGACTTGGCCCAGCGGTAGTCGGGTTTGCCGCTGGGGGAACGGACCAGCTTGTCGACGACGTGCAGCTCACGCGGGATCTTGTAGCCGGCGATCCGGCTGCGGCAGTGCTCCTGAAGCGCCTCCAGCGTCGGCTGCGCCCCCGGCCTGAGCTCGACCACCGCGGCGACTCGCTGGCCCCAGCGCTCGTCGGGGACGCCGACGACGGTGCAGTCGAAGACGTCCGGATGCGACTTGATCGCCGACTCGACTTCTTCCGGGAAGATCTTCTCACCGCCCGAGTTGATCGACACCGAGCCGCGCCCGAGCAAGGTGATCCGCCCGTCCGCCTCGACCATGGCGTAGTCGCCCGGCATCACGTAGCGAACGCCCTGGTAGGTGACGAAGGTCTCTGCGGTCTTCTGCGGATCCTTGTAATACTCGAGCGGGATGTCTCCGGTGCGAGCGAGCTTGCCGATCTTACCGCAGCCGGCCTCGAGCGGCCTGCCGTGCTCGTCCAGGACGACGCTGTTGCCGAGCCGCGCCACCGTCGGGCCGCCCTTCATCTCCGTCTGCCCGGCCTGGACGATGACGATGCCGTTGTTGCCGCCTTCCGACGAACCGACGGCGTCGATCATCATCAGATTGGGGAAGTGGCGGAAGAACTGGTCCTTGACCGACGGCGAGAACGTCGCCGCGCTGCTGGTCAGCAGGAACAACGACGAGGTGTCCCACCGGCCGCCCTGCTCGAGCACCTCGATCAACGGCCGCGCCATGGCGTCGCCGGTGATCATCAGCGCGTTGACCTTCTCTTCTTCGACCAGCCGCCACACCCGCGCCGGCTCGAACTTCGCCATCAGCACGACGCGGTTGCCGAGAAAGCTCTGCCCCATCACCCCCCACTGGGTTGCGCCATGCATCAGCGGGGCGATCGGCAAGAACGTCAGCGGTACCCCCGCTTTGCCTTTCTCGACCATCGCTTCGGGGCGCTCGGCGCGCTGGTTGGTCATCGCATCGATGCCGTTGCCGAGCGCCATGAAAACGTTGACGTGCGGCCAGACGACGCCCTTGGGCATGCCGGTGGTGCCGCCGGTGTAGAGGATGTAGCGGTCGTCGGCGGAGCGCGGCGCAAAGTCGCGCCCCGGGGAGCTGGCGGCGAGCGCTTGTTCGTAGTCGATCGAAGCGAGCGCGGTGCCGTCTTCAGCGCTGCCGTCGTCGATCACCAGCGAGTGCCGCAGTTGCGGCATCGCCGGCAGCACCCCGGCGACGCGCGGCGCGAACTGCCGCTGGTAGACCAACGCCTTGAGATCGGCGTTGTCGAAGAGATAGCGCAGCTCGTCTTCGACGTAGCGATAGTTGATGTTGATCCACACCGCTCGCAGCTTGAACACCGCCCACAGCGTCTCGACCCACTCGACGCAGTTGTAGGCGTAGATGCCGACGTGATCGTCGCGGCCGATCCCCTGCGCGGCGAGATGATGCGCCAGACGATTGGCGCGCTCCTCCATCTGCCGATAGGTGCGCCGCTTGCCATCGCAGACCAGGTACTCGCGCTCGCCGAAGTGATCGACGGCATTCTCAAAGAGGTCGGCGAGATTGAATTCCATCTTCGTCCTCGACTGGCTCACTCTACCGCAAAGGCACGGAGCTTCGCCGAGTTTCGCGGAGCCTCTGCCGACGCTCGGCGAACCTCTGCATCTCTGCGCTGAAGAAGGCGCTGCAAAGTCATACGAGACGCCGCAGTACGCCGAGGGTCTTGGTGTTGGCGAGCTCTTCGTACGCGCCGGTCGCCAAGGCGCGGCGGTACACCTCGATTGGGGCTTGGCCGCCTTGGCTCAGGTCGGGGAAGAGATCGTGGATGGCGAGGATGCCACCGGCGGCGAGATGCGGGCTCCAGCTTTCGTAGTCGCCGTGCGCCGCGGCATCGCTGTGGCCGCCGTCGATGAACACCATTCCCAGCGGTCGGCTCCAGATCGCGGCGGCGCGCCGACTGGCAGCGACCAGCAGGACGGTGTGCTCCTCCAAGCCGGCGCGGTGCAGGGTACGGCGCAGCTGCGGCAAGCTGTCGAGGCGACCGATCGAGACATCGAAGAGCTCGGCGTCGTGGTACTCCTCGCCGACCTGGTGTTCTTCCGAGCCGCGGTGATGGTCGACGCACACCAGCGTCCCCCCGGCGGCCCGCGCGCCGCTGCCGAGATAGACCGCCGACTTGCCGCAGTAGCTGCCGATCTCGAGGATCGGCCCAAGAGAAGCCTGCTCGCGGGCGAGCTCGAACAGTCGCAATCCTTCGCTCTCGTCGAGGAAGCCCTTGCAGGAGCGGGCCACGGCAAGCGCCTCGGGCGACATGCCGCCGCAGCTGTCGGTACCGTCGGGCATGCCCATCCTTTCCCGTTTCCTCGCACCCCACGCAAGCACCAGGCATACGCCCCCTTTCCCAAACTTTCGCCAAGGGGGGATTTCTGCGAGTCGAGGCAGCGGACACGAGCACCGCTTCGCTGAGCACGAGCACGAATGGGTGGGAACTCTGCCTCTCCGGTCGTGCTCGTGCTCGTGCTCGTAATCGTAATCGCGGAGACGGCGCTGCCAGCGGGCACCGGCCCCCCCCATCGATTACGAGCACGAGCACCGCTTCGCTGAGCACGAGCACGAATGGGTGGGAACTCTGCCTCTCCGGTCGTGCTCGTGCTCGTGCTCGTAATCGTAATCGCGGAGACGGCGCTGCCAGCGGGCACCGGCCCCCCCCATCGATTACGAG
>DASPMH010000529.1:0-4413 GCA_035627175.1 Terriglobales bacterium
CTCTCGGAAAACCGCACTCTGCGGATGAAGAAAGGGGGCGAGCGAGTCGAACAAAGCGAAGGCCTGGCGCGCGCCGGCGTCGTCGAGCCTCTCGCCACTGCCGCCGGCCGACCAGACGAATGGCAAGATGTCACAGGTCAACGCTTCGCTGAGCGAGGCTTTCCAGCCGATGCGGCCGGGATGAGCTCGAGCGACCCGCAGGAGATCTTCCCAGGTATGCGGCGGCTCACCGAGGACGGCGTGGTTGTAGATCAGCGCCTGCCAGCTGACGCGATGCGGCAGGAATCGCAGCCCGTCGAGCTCGCCGGCGCGGAGAGCCGCGGGATCGAGTGCCGCGATCTCTTCCGCCAGATCGTTGCGGTCGAGCTCGGCGACGTATGGCGCGGCGGCGGCGAGGAGATGGACGTCGAGCTCGACCAGGTCGAGCGTACCGGCACCACCACGCGATTCGGCAGCGAGTGCCCGGCGAATGTCGGAGTACTGCAGCGGAACCAGAGAGACCGAGATGCCGCTCTCGCGCGCGAAGTCGTCGATCACGGCGCGGTACGGCGGCAATTCGCTCGGCAGCAGCGCCAGCGCCAGCGTGACCGCCTGCGGCTCAACCCGGCAACCCGCCACGAGCAAGCACATCGCCAGAAGAAGCCGCTTGATGCCCCCAAAGGGGGCACCGCCGCAGGTGCGGGGGATTTTGCAACCTCGAGGGATACGCAACCCGGCCTCCTGGCCCCATCCGGTCCCCTCCCCCGCAGGCGACACCAACAGCGGACTTGCCCCCTCCCTAGCCCTCCCCCGCGCGCAGAAATGCGCGCGGGAGCGGGGACCCGTGGACGGCGATCAATTCAAGGTACACGACTGCTGCAGGCGATCCTTGATCTTGAGGTCTATGGCTAGATTGACCGCCTCCTCTTCGAGGCGAACGCTGCCCTCGACCCGGATCACGACGTCGGCAGCATAGCTATCGTCCTCACAAGTCGGCACGACGCAGCGGAAATTCTCGGAGCGGTTGCTGCTGTTGGCGGTGATGCGCAAGTCGACCAGTGCAGCCTTCCCCTCGCCATCGCGAACCTCGATCCGCTCGGGGATATTGGTCAAGCGCAACGACGGCGCTGCGATGTGGCAGCAGGATACTTCCTTCGGCTCGCGCATGGTCCCGGCGTTGCAAAGCTGAGGAACCTGGTTGGAGGTGATGCACACCTCACCCGAACGACCCCAGCTGTCCTTGATCCGCTCGCGAACGTCGTCGTCGAGACGATTGAACGGATATTGCTCGATCAATTGATCGGCAATCTTGTCGGAGACGTCGGCGCAGCTCTCGCCGACCTTAAGAGCGGAATCGCCGCGGCAGCCGGCGAGCAGAGCAACAGCAAGAGGAAGCACCAACAGCGAACGGGAAATCTGCATCTCGATGTCTCCTGGTGGGATGATTCTTTGTGTCCGAGGTTAGTCCGGACTGCAACGAGACCGGATCATTCGGCGTAGCCGAGCGCCCGCAGCCGTTCGAGCTCCGCCGGACTGATGCCGACGCCGATGCTCTCGCCCTGCTGCGACTGCGCCAGGTAGCGATCGATCTCCTGGCCGAGAGCGGTGACGATATCCGGCCGTTGCGCGGCCAAATCGCTCTGCTCGCCGGGATCCTCGGCGAGGTCGTACAGCACCGTACCATCGGGATCGCGAATCAGTTTCCACGGCGTCTTGACCACCGCCCAAACGTCCCCGTCCTGACCGTAATCGATCAAATGGGCGAACAGCGCCCGTTCGCCGCTCGCGTCACCAGCGGGCTCACCGCCGCGCAGCAGCCGGACCAACGACTGCCCGGCGAGCTGCGGCGGTGAGCCAATGCCAGCGAGCTCGAGCAAGGTCGGCAGGACATCGACAATACTGACCGGCACCTCGACGCGCTGCGGCGCGATGCCGTGTTTGGGTCCACTGATCATCAGCACGATGCGATTGACGACGCCGTACAACCCCGCGCCCGGTCCGTGACCGCGCTTGCCGTGCTCGCCGAAGGCGTTGCCGTGGTCGGAGACGACTACCAAGATTCCGTCGCCCAGCCCGAGGTCGTCGTACACTTGTCGAATGAACGAATCGACATAGCCGATCTCGCTGTCATAGGCGGCGAGGGTCGGGTTCTGTGCCGGCGGCGCCGCGGAGTACCACGGTTCGCGCTTGTGGAATGGGCCGTGGGGATCGTTGAAGTGGAGGTACAGCAGGTAGGGTGAGCTGGCGCGGAGATCGTCGCGCCATTGCCGCAGCTGGGTGACGACATCTGCGGCCGGCGCGTCATCGCCGATGCGCTTTGCCCGGGCGAGATCGCCGAGCCGTTGAAAGCGATCGAAGCCCCGGTCGAAACCGATTTCGGGGCCGATATTCAGATTCGCACCGATGGCAAAGGTGCGGCAGCCGCGGCTGCGAAAGAGCTCCGCCATGGTCGGCGCCTCGCTGGCGATGCGATTGATCTGCAGCTCCGCGCCGCCGTCTTCTTGCCGCTGGCGCTTGCGCTCGGCGAAGAACCCCCGGATCACGCCGTGGCGATTGGGGTAGAGGCCGGTGAACAGCGAGGCGGTCGCTGGTGCGGTCCACGATGAGCTCGACACGGCGTTGAGAAATACCGTCGAGCGCTCGGCGAGCTCACTGAGGAATGGCGCCGTCTCGCGGTCGTAGCCGTAAGCGCGCAAGTGATCGGGCCGTAGCGTGTCGATCAGGATCACCGCGACGTTCGGCGCGCCTGCCGCAGCCTTGGGCTCAGACTGAAAGCGACAACCTGCGGCGGCGAGCAACAGATAGGCTAGCGCGAACGATCGGCGCATCGCGCCACCAAGGCCGCCGGTTCAGTTACCCTCGTCGTCCTCGTCGCCATCGATGCCGGACTCCATTGTCGCCAGCGTCATCACCTCATCGATCGCCGCTCCGATCTCGGGGTCAGACTCGTACAGCTCGCCCAGCACGACAGCCGCTTCGGCGGCGTTGATCCAACCCGCAGCCATGATCGCCGCGACGCGCAGGTCTTTCTCGGTGCGCGACGAACGCGCCAAGGAGAGCACTTCGGCGAAAGCAGCCTCGACACCCAAATTGCCAGCTGCCTGAACCGCCTCGAATCGTATCGCGGGATTCTTGCTGCGCAGGTTGGCGACGATCTCGCCGTCGAAGCCGCTGATGTACGACATGCAGAAGACGGCGCTGAGCTGCCATTCGTCGTCCTTGCGCCCATACGCGGCGCGCACAGCCTCGGCGTGCCAGGACTCCGGAGCGCGCACGGAAACTTCCAGAGCGCGACGGCGCAGCATGTCGGGCTGCTTAGAGTCGTCGTGGATCTGACGGACCAGCTGGCGAACCCGGTCGAAAGTTGCCTCGGCGATCGGCACCTCCTCGGGATCGGTGAAGTCATCGATGTCAGCAAGCTCGAGCACCGGCCCGAAGGCGCTCAGGGCTTCGGCCCGCAGCTCTAGTGGACGGTTGTCGTCGGTGACGATCGCCAACAATACCTGCGCCAGCGGTTCGCTCATCGCGACCGGCTCGGCGGCGAGGTCGGCAGCGATCAGCAGATCCTCGGGATCGGCATCGGGATTCTGGAGGATTTCGAGCAAGTACTCCTCGACGCCTTCGGGCCAATCGTAGGACGGCAGCTGTTGCAGAGTGTTCAACTTCATTGGGCCTCCTCAGTTGTGGAAGCGGGGGCCGAGGTCTTCCCATTTGTTGGGGTACTTGCCCGAGCGCTTGTCGAAATCCTGTAGCGCGTCGACGTCTTGCTCCTTCTTCAGGAGCGCGCCGAGGAACGGGATGTGCTGCTCGACTTTCTCGAGGCTCATCCCGGAGCGCAGTAAGGCGCTGATCCAGTCGATCAGCTCCGAGGTCGACGGCTTCTTGCGCAGCTCGCTCTGCTGGCGCAGCCAGTAGAACTTGATCAAAACCTGATCGAGCAGCCGCGCATCGAGGTGCGGGTGGTGTACCTCGATGATCTGCCGCATCAACGGAACGTCGGGGAACTCGATGAAATAGAAGATGCAGCGGCGCAGGAAAGCGTCAGGCAGCTCCTTTTCATTGTTGGAGGTGATGATCACGATCGGGCGATGCTGCGCCGCCACCTGCTCGCCGGTCTCGGCAATGGCAAAGCGCATCTCGTCGAGCTCGAGCAGCAAGTCGTTGGGGAATTCGAGATCGGCCTTGTCGACCTCGTCGATCAGCAAGACGTGGCGCTCGGCGGCAGCGAAAGCGCGCCCGAGCGGTCCGAGCTTGATGTAGTGGCGGATGTCGGCGACGTTGCCACCGCCGAAGCGGCTGTCATTGAGACGCTGCACCGTGTCGTAGACGTACAGCCCATCGGCGGCCTTGGTCGTCGACTTGATGTGCCACTGGATCAGCGGCAGACCGAGGCCTTCCGCCACGTGACGGGCGAGCATCGTCTTGCCCGTACCC
>DASPMH010000530.1:0-2475 GCA_035627175.1 Terriglobales bacterium
GAGATCGACGGCAACAACCTCGAGGCGGGCTCGCTGCTGCTGGTCGGTATCGGCGCAGCAAACCACGATCCTGACGTCTTTGCCGAGCCGGAACGGCTCGACATCGGTCGCGACCCCAACCCGCATCTCGGTTTCGGCTTCGGGGCCCATTTCTGTCTCGGCGCACCGCTGGCTCGTCTGGAGGCGGAGATCGCGTTTCGCGCTCTGCTCGATCGTTTCGCTGACATCACCCTCGCTGACGAAGCGCCGCAGTACCGGCCCAATCCGATCCTGCGCGGCCTGCAGTCCCTGGGTGTGCACACCTGCGGCCCACCCATGTAGCTGCGCTCGGTAGAGCGCGGCAGGGTGCACAGCGCGCGTCGCGTTACGGCGAGAGACTCGCAGCAATCCCCCGCGCCTGCCGGCGCTCCGCCATCAGCGCCCTGGCAGCCTCGCACCGCCCCTGCCGCTGCCACAGCTCGGCCAGGTCGAGGCGCGCACGCAGCTCGAGCCACTGACAAACGGCGATCGCTGCGTTGCGGCGGCGTCCGCAGCGGCCGCGCTTTCCATTCTGCGCCTACGCTTGCTAAGCAAGCCGGCCGTGCGGCTGAGGGAATCGCCTCTCGCCGGTAGGTAACACTCATCAAGTTGGAGGAATAATGAAATTTGGGACGCGCTCGCGTCGCGGCACTTCGGCCGCAGTGTTTTTGATGCTCACCACTTTCCCGAGCGTGCTTCTCGGCCAGGCGAAGATGTATTGGAGCGATATCACTCTCGATCAGATTCGCCGCGCCAATCTCGACGGCTCGAACATCGAGACGGTAATCGACGTCGATCTGCGCCAGGCGCGCGGCATCGCCATCGACTACAACGGCGGCAAATTCTACTGGGCCGACAACGGCGGTGCCGGCGCCGACAAGTCGATCAAGCGCGCCAGCCTCGATCCGCTCAATCAGAACGTCGAAACGATCGTCACCGTCGCCTCCGCTGGCTTGGTCAATCCGCGCAACGTCGCTCTCGATCTGACCAACGGCAAGATCTACTGGGCGGACGAAGGCCAGCCCAAGATTCAGCGCGCCAATCTCGACGGCTCGAACGTCGAAGACATTCTCGACGCCGACGACCTCGGCGATCCGCGCGGCATGTTCGTCCTCGGCACCCGGCTGTTCTGGGCCGACCGCGAGCGTGGCACGATCTCCAGCTCCGATCTCGATGGCCGCAATGTGACCGTCCTGATCGACCGCACCGACGGCATTCTGTCGCCCAATGCCATGGACGTCGACGTCAGCGCGGCGCGGATGTACTGGACCGATGCGACCCTGGCGGTGATCCGCAGCGCCGACCTCAACGGCAACGACATCCGCGACGTCGTCACCACCGGCCTGAACGACCCCCTCGGCCTGGCGCTCGATCCGACCGGCCAGAAGCTCTACTGGACCGATCACGGCACCAATCCCGAGCACATCCAGCGCTGCAATCTCGACGGCAGCAACCGCGAGACCTTGATCAACACCGGTCTCGAGGAGATCGACGATATCGCCATCTCGCAGCCCCCTCCGCCGACCGCGACGCCGACCGCGACGAGCACCTCGACGCCGTCACAGACGCCGACGGCGACTCCGACTTCGACGGCCACGGCGACAGCGACCAACACCGCCACCGGCACGGCGACCCAAACGCCGACCTTCACCGCGACGCATACCGCTACCGCGACAGCGACCGCCACGCCGACGCACACCGCGACGCATACCGCGACCAATACGGCAACGCAGACGGCGACTGCCACACCGACCAACACGGCAACCCACACGCCGACCCGTACCGCAACGGCGACGCCGACGCTCAGCCCGTCTCCGACGGCGAGCTTCACCCCGGTGCGCGACGAACGCTGCGGCGCGACGCCTTTCGCCGGCTGCAAGCTGGCGCGTCGCTCGTACCTGCAGATCGCGGACAAGAACAACGACAATGCCGATCGCATCCAGTGGATGTGGCGCTTCGGCGACATGACCACGCTCGAGGAGTTCGGCGTGCCCCAGCAGACGACCACCTATTCGTTCTGCATCTACGACCAGGCCGGCTTGCGTCTGCAGGCCGAGGCTCCGCCGGCGGGTCTCTGTGACGGGCGCGATTGCTGGCGCGCGCACGGCTCGAGCCGCAAACCAACCGGTTGGGTCTACACTTCGAAGGACAGCGTCGGCGACGGCATCCGCACCGTCAGCCTGACCTTGGGCAACGACGATCAGGCGCGCATCAACGTCGTCGCCCGCGGCGCCAACCTCGGCAGCTTCGACCCGGCGACGCTCGCTCACGACGTGAAGGTCCAGGTGCTCGGCAGCCACGGCGTCTGCTGGGAAGCGACCTACACCCAGGCGGAAGTGACCCGCGACCGCAATGGCTACTACCGCGCCGCGGACAAATGACCAGGCGTGGGGGATTTCTGCGCGTACGTCGCCGACCGACAGCACACCTGCCGCCGTCTACCGACGGCAGCTACAT
>DASPMH010000531.1:0-5969 GCA_035627175.1 Terriglobales bacterium
GGGAGAACCGCACGTCCGGTTTGATGAGCGGGATGTGGAAACGGAGCACGGCTGGAATGCTGGGACACTCGCAGACGAAAGAGCGAGCAACAGGGAATCCAAACCTCAGCCTAAACCACCGCGCCACATCTCGACTCTACCGAACGCGAGTGAGGAAAAATGTTCTCTACGAGCGCGGTCATGAACACGTAGGGAAACTCCAGCCCCTTGGCGGAGTGCAGCGTCATCAGGGTGACTCGATCGGCACGCGAGTCGTAGGCGTCGAGATCGGTCACCAGCGCGATCTGCTCGAGGTACTCGGCGAGGGTCTGCCCCGACTCGCCCGCTTGCTCCATCGCGCGCAAGAGCTCTTCGAGGTTCTGCAATCGATCTTGCGCCTCCGAGCTCGGGTCGTCGCGCAACATCGGCGCATAGCCGGTCATCTCCATCACCTTGGCGGCCATCTCGGCCGGCTTGGCCCGGCCGATGTCTTCGTTGATCGCATCCATCAGTGCGACGAAGGCCCGCACCTTCTCACTTGCTTGATTGGGAAGGAGGTTACGCTCGAGCGCGACGCGACAAACCGGAAAGAAGCCGCCCGCTTCTTCTTCGAGCGCGGCGATCTTGTCGACCGTGACCGAGCCGATGCCGCGCGTGGGAACGTTGACGATGCGCTTGGCCGACAACGAATCGGCCGGATTGAGCAACACGCGCAGATAGGCGAGCACGTCTTGGACCTCGCCCGGGCAAAGAATTTGACGCCGCCGAAGATCGCGTACGGGATGCGATGGCGCACCAGCATTTCTTCGAACGGTCGCGACTGGGCATTGGCGCGGTAGAACAAAGCGACGTCATGTAACGCGCTGCCGTTACGGCGCAGGCGGTTGATCTCGGTGGCGACGTAGCGCGCCTCTTCGAGATCGTCTTCTAAACGAGTGACGGTGATGGTCTTCTCTTTGCCCCCTCCCTCACCCGTCCCTCACCCGCCCCGGCGCCCAAAGTTGCGCGCGGGGGAAGGGACCGGACGCGATCGCCGCTAGGCGCAGTCGACCAACACCTTTAACACCCCAGTCTGCGCGGCAAGCTGCAGGCCATGGGCGGCATCACGAAGCGTGACCCGCTCGAAGATCAATGATGAGACATCGATCGCACCGGCCGCCAACGCCCGCAGCGCCGGCTCGAACGGCCCACAGCGCGACCCGACTACCGTGATCTCGTGGATCACCAGCGGTGAGAGGTCGACCGCGCTCGGCGTCGCTACCGTGCTCTTGAGGATCAACGTACCGCGCGGCCGGACCGACGCGATCGCTGCCGTCAATCCCGCGCTCGAGCCGGTTGCCTCGACGACCAGGGGAGCAGGCGCCCGATTCCAATCGTCCAGCAGGCAGGTGCGGATGTCGCGGCGCGCCAGGATGGCGAGCTTGTCGAGATGCTTGCCAACCCCCAACACTTCCGCCCCCGCATGAGCGAGCACTTGGGCCACCAACAGGCCGAGCTTGCCGTCGCCGAGCACTACGCACGATTGCTTCGGCTCGATCTGAACCTGCTCGAGAATCTCGAATGCTGCCGCCAGCGGCTCGACGAAGACCGCGGCATCGTCGTCGACGCTGTCGGGTACTGCATGAAGATTGGCGATCGGCACGGCGACGCGCTCGGCCATCGCGCCATCGGCATCGAGGATTCCCATCACTTGCCGCCGCGGACAGTGGCGCCCGAGACCAGCGGCGCAACTCGGGCAACGGCCGCAAGCGAAGTTGATCTCCGCGACCGCGCGCCGGCCGATCCATTCGGCCGGTCCGTGCTCGACGACACCGACGAGCTCGTGCCCGAGGATGCCGCGAAAGTTCATGTAGCCGCGCACCAGCTCGAGGTCGGTGTTGCAGATGCCGGCGCGGTGGACGCGCAGGATCGCCTGATCCGCGTTGGGTGAAGGATCGGGGCGATCGGTGACTCTTGCGACGGTGCCGTCCCAGTGCAGGGCTCGCATGCTACTCGGATTCGGTGGTACCCGGCGGGGAAACGGAGGGGGGCCGACTGTCCCGAGTAGCACCCGCAGGGTGCGTATCGAGGGATACGCGCTGCGCGCTACTCGGGGAAACAAAGGCTTTTATACTCGAATCATTGGAGATCTCGTTGCTGGGCGCAGCCGGTGCTTGGGAGTGCGGAATACCCACGGCCGCGGCGGCGCCGCTGGCGTAGGCCGCAGCATTGTCGCGCTCCTCGTCGACTTCGCGTTCGAGCCAGCGCTTCATCTCATCGGCGGAGTGCAACGGCCCCTGCCCGAAGCCGTCGCAAATCTTGATCAGCTCCGCCTTCGCCAGCGGATCGCTGGCGATCTCAAAGACGAAGGGCGCGGCGGCGCAGACGTATGGTTTCGCCGGATGGACGGAGCAACTGGTACCTTCGAGGAAGATGCAGCGCCCGGTCGCATCCGAGCGCAGTCGCAGATCGGGAACGCGGCGGACGCCATTGCGCGTCTGCACCTCGTGCTCCGTGAAGGTGCAGTAGCGCTTGATCACCTCAGCCGGCTCGAGGCCGAGGTGTTCGGCCAGCCGTAGCAGGTCGCGAACGTACAGCGTCACCCCCCCGAACTGGCGCTCGCAGCATTTGCCGCAGCGGGTGCATTCGAAGCGGAACGGCCGCAGATCGAGCTCGTCGGTCATCAACCTGATGCTTACGGCCGCAGTACAGTCAGGATATCGCGGGTGCCGTGTTGTTCTCGGCGTCGAAGCTCGCCACCACGACCTCCGCTCCACTCTCGCCTAGGGAACCTCCGCACAAGTATGGCTTTTGCGTGCTCGCCCCCTTTCGGAGCGAAAGGGGGCAGCGCCGCAGGCGCGGGGGATTCGAGCTAAGGGCCTCTGCAGCCGGAAGTATCAAATCCCCCGTGCCCTTTGGGCACTGCCCCCTTTGCTTCTCAAAGGGGGCGAATACCTTGTGCAGAGTTTGATCGCTTCGTTGTCGCCGGCCATTTTCCCACTCCGTGTCGCACGGTCGATACGCGTCACGGCAAGGCGCAGCATCACCTTGAGCCCGCGAAAAGTTGCCTACGATCTGTTCGAGATAGAGACACAGATCGTAGGCAGCCTTGTAGATCGGCAGGTGTTCCGTCTGCGTCATATGAAGCGAGCGGGGGGCTACGCCCCCCACTCCCCCTGATCAAATAATTAAGTGCTCAAATGACCGAATGATCGATCAAGAGCCGCCGCGAACAGCTCGGACGTAGTCGCTAGTGGTCTTAAGGCTCGCGATCAGGTGGCCGACGTTGAAGCCGACGCCCCACGCGTAGTTGGGATTCGGCGCGAAAGTAGACGCCGACCAGTAGACGTCGGACTGGGTGCACGCGCACGCCGCGCTCGTCACGTCGCTACAGGCGGCGCCGCAGCTTGCACCGTGCAAGGCGACGTCCACTACCGGTGGCATCGTATCGGCGTAGTCGATCAAGCCTTGCAGCTCCGAAACGGTCGGCAGACGCCAGTCATTGTAACCGCCGTAACCTGCTGCATTGAGTGCATTCAACCATTCCCATGCCGTCGTTCCCGACCCACCGCTCACAGTGCACGTCCCGGAAACGCATTCGGCGCAACCGTGGGTGTCACCTTCCACGCCGGCGATACATGCCGCCGCTGCGGCCGCATTCGGCTGGCAGTAGGCACCACCCACGGAACACGTTCCAGACCAGCGGTAGGTATTGTTCGCGTCCTGAAGATTCACGTAATCGACTGCACCATCCAACTTCACCTTCTTCTCCCAAGTGAGCCCAGTCTTGTTGTCGCTGATCGTGCCGTCGGCATTGTCGACGAAGCGGGCCGCGTAGCAGTCACTGGTGTCGAAGACGCAACCATTGGTGCAAGACAGCACCCCACCGGCGAATCCTTCGCTGGCACAGCTCGCACCCTTGAGCGTGCCCAGATCGCAATCCTCGCTGCCATCGATCGCGCCGTTGCCGCAGACTTCCGCCGCCGCCAGATCGTCCTCGCAGGTGCTGAGATTGTCGCCGCAGGTGGTCAGGTTCTCGTTGCAGATCTCGACGTCACTCGGCAGCGCGCCACCGCCGACCGCCGCGCCGACCGAGTCGATGCAAGCGCTGACGAACCCTTGAATCTGGCCGACCGCCGTCGTGCTCGGGCAGCTCGTGCCTGCGGCCACCGCTTTCGCCTCCAGCTTCTGCCAGGTCGTGGTCAGCTTGGCGTTGCACTTGGCAATTGACTCGGCGTGCTTGGCCGCATCGCCGGTGGTCACCAGCTTCTTGTCCGCCTTGGCGCGGCAAAGGCCGTACTTCGCCGCCGCCTCCTGCATCCCCCCTTCACACTTCTGCTCCGCCGTCGGCGCCGCCATCGCCGCGCCGGCAAGCAACAACACCCCTGCCATTCCAATCAATCCTCGCATCTCGGTGCTCCTTTTTGCGGGGACCGCAGCAGCGATGCCCCCCAATAGATTGGAGCGCAAAAGACCACAGGGACGCGAAGAGCGTCAAGGATTGCCTGATCAGCCAAGCCTTCCAGGCCACCAACCGTCCAACGAATCATCAACGTCCAAGAACCACCGCCCGAACGCCGAGCTACCTCTGATCATTGATTGTGGTTCTTGGTTCTTCGTTGGTTCGCAGCTCACACCCCTCGGCTCGGAGAGCCGACGCTACAGCCCGGAGGCGCACCCATCGGCTTGATTCAACTATGACTTACGTTGAAAATGCGCAGACACTTGAAGACGCTGCGAGAAACAGAGCAGAATTGATCGATTTGGATACTTTGAAATGCTCCGGTGGCGATGCCGCGGCGCAACAGGCGCACCACGAGTACGTCGAAGCACTTGAGGGTACATTGAAAAATGCCGCAATTTTGTCAAAGCAGGTGCCGGGGACCCTTCACAATGGCCCTCCTGGCAAGACAGGAGCAATCCGATGCAGATAGTAGCCGCACCATGGACGAGATGTGTTATGCGGATTATCGGTATTGACTGGCGGCTATGCGCTCTGCTGGTCGTGTTATTTATGGTGGGGCTTTTTCAAATCTACGTGTCACGTCGTATAAGTGCGCAGCAGCTCGTGTCCGAGGCCTGCCCCGTTACCACACTGCAAGACAAGTTAACCGGTCACACCCTGGGCCCAGATGCGGCTGTTGTTGCC
Organism: Terriglobales bacterium; assembly: GCA_035627175.1. Lineage (GTDB taxonomy): Bacteria > Desulfobacterota > Binatia > HRBIN30 > HRBIN30 > DASPMH01. Next base: position 5,108 of record DASPMH010000531.1, read on the forward strand.
CTGAGCAACGCCTTCACGATTATTGACTCTCAAGATGAAGCCATTGCAGGCTTGAAGGATGCGGCGTGGAACGTCGGAGTCGTGACGTTGATTCTGACTGCCCAATTGTTTGCGGTGCTTCGAGCGGCGCGGGGCGACCCCGCGACAAGCCACCGAGCACCGTGATGATCGCGGCCGCAAGTACGATCGACACCCTCGCGGGTGGTGCGCGACAACGTTGATCATGTCAACCCGCAGTGAGCCTCCCCGAGGCGTTTCTATCGCTGAAATCATCCGACGCAATTCCACGCCTCGACACATAAAGGGCGAGCCTAGGACAACGCGCGCGGCGAGGCGGTGGGATCTCGGGGGAATTTGTATTTTGTTGGGATGGGTTCTGCTCGATCCATTCAGTTGGCAGCCTGCGTGGCTTGTCCTATGGGTCGCGCTTTCTGCAGCGTATATCGGCGTGTGGCAATGGCAGACAATACGTGTGGAATCCGAAGAATCTCTTGTCGAGCTTAATGGATTCGACTTCTTGCGCACTGTGGTGTTCCTGGCGATCATTATCTTCGCACGGCATTGCGCCTAGCAGCCCGTTGAAAAGTCCCGCGGCCGATGGGGTCGTATGCTAGACGGAAGGCTGTTCTCGCACGGGTGGTGATGGTGGAGGTGGTGGTCGATGGCGATCGAGTAGGCGCGGACCGCAACAGATGGGATGTGGACAGTGGCTCCCGCTCGAAGTCGTGCTGCGCACGGGGCATGCGGCTCGAGTTGTCAGCCGAACTGAGTGAGATGGCGCTGCGTGCACCGTATACGGGTCGCCGGGAATCGAGGGAGGGACTGAACCGGTCGCGGCTAGGTCTGATAAGTTCTGATTCCG
>DASPMH010000532.1:0-12014 GCA_035627175.1 Terriglobales bacterium
CCGATGCCGCGGGCATCGATGCCGAGCGGCTCGACGTCGTCAGCCAGGGATTCTTTTGCGTCTCGCTCGACTCGCCGACGAGCGAAGACGAAGATCGTTCGCTCGCCGACATCCTCCCCTGCCCGGCTTCGGACCCGGAGCGCGAGCAGAACGCCGCCGATCTCAGCGAGCGCCTCGACGCTGCTCTGGCTCGCCTGCCTTCGCGCGAGGCGGAAATCTTGCGCCTGCGCTTCGGCACCTCGCGCCGCCCCGCCCGCACCCTCGAAGAAGTCGGTCAGATCCTCGGCGTCAGCCGAGAGCGCGTGCGTCAGCTCGAAGCGCGCGCCCTGCGACAGTTGATGCCGATCTGCCAGAGCCAAGGCTTGCGCTCCTACATCGACTGACTGTCGTAGCGTGCGCTCTCCGAGCGCGCCTGCGCTACAGCCCGAAGAGGCGGGGCGCGCGGCATGATGCGGCGCGGCCTCGGTTGCCCTTTGCGGCAGGCGCAGATAGTAAGCCGAGATTGCTCAACTTGACGAAAGGAGCCCGCATGCGTCGCATCACAGCTTGGACCCTCGCGGCATCGCTGGCGGCCGCCACCGCGCACGCCCAGCCACCGCAACCGTCTCCTGCCGCACCTCTCGACGAACAGAAGACGCTCTACGCCCTCGGCGTCGCGCTCAGCCAGCAGCTGCAATCCTTTTATCTCACCGAAAAGGATCTCGAGCAGGTGACTTCCGGCTTGCGTGACGGCATCAACAAGAAGGTCAAGGACGTCGACGTCCTGCAGTACCGCAACCAGTTCCAGGCGCTCGCCAATGCCCGTTCGGCGGTGGCGGCCGAAGCAGAAAAGAAAAACTCTGCCGAGTTCCTCGCCAAGAAGGCAGCCGAGAAGGGTGCCGTCAAAACCGACTCCGGATTGATCTACCGCGAGATCACTCCTGGTAAGGGCAAGCAGCCTCAGGCGACCGACCGCGTCGAGGTGCACTACCACGGCACCCTCGCCGACGGCACCGTCTTCGACAGCTCGCGCGATCGCAACCAACCGGCGACTTTCAAGCTCAACGGTGTGATCAAGTGCTGGACCGAGGGCGTCGCCAAGATGAAGGAAGGCGGCAAGAGCGAGCTGACCTGCCCTTCTGACATCGCCTATGGCGACCGCGGTTCACCGCCGAAGATCAAGCCCGGCGCCGCCCTGGTGTTCGAAGTCGAGCTGCTCAAGGTGCTCGATGAGCCGACGCCTGGAGCCGCTGCGGCGCCCGCGGCTCCAGGCGCACCCGGCGCTGCTCCCGCTCCGGCCAAGAAGTAGTGCGCATCGAGATCCACGCCTCGCTTGCCGAGCTCGGCAGCGAGGCGTGGAATTCTCTGGTGGGGGACGCCTCGCCGTTCCTCGAGTGGGAATGGCTCTCCTCGCTGGAGGAGTCCGGCTGTGTGCACGCCGACACCGGCTGGTTGCCGCAGCACCTGACCTTCTGGGACGGCAACACCCTGATCGCCGCCTGTCCCCTGTACATCAAGACTCATAGCCAGGGTGAGTTCGTCTTCGACCACGGCTGGGCTGACGCTGCCTACCGCGCCGGTATCCGTTACTATCCGAAGCTGCTGGTCGCCTCTCCGTTCACCCCGGCAACCGGCGTCCGCCTGCTGACCCGATCCGACATCGACCGTCCGGCTCTGCTGCATGCGTTCGGCCGCAGCTTGGTCGAGATCTGCGACCGCCAGCAGTTCTCCTCGGTACACGTCAACTTCTGCCTGCCCGACGAGATCGAGGCGCTCGGCCAAGCCGGCTTCTTGCGCCGCACCGGCTATCAGTTTCAATGGCACAACCGCGGTTGGCGCGACTTCGATGCCTATCTTGGCGCCTTTCGCAGCAAGCGCCGCGTCCAGATCAAACGCGAGCGGCGGGAGCTCGAGGAGCAGCGCGTCAGCATCGCTCCGGTCACCGGCGACGATTTGACCGACGAGCTGTCCACGGTGATGTTTCGGCTCTACAAATCGACGATCGACAAGCTCTATTGGGGCCGCCAGTACCTCAACCAGAAGCTCTTCGATCTCGTCCGCACGCGCTGGCGCCATCGCCTGCTCTTTTTCTTGGCTCGCCGGGACAGCGACATCGTCGCCGGCACCTTCACCGTGCGCAAAGGCGAGGTGCTGTACGGCCGCTACTGGGGCTGCTTCGAAGAGCTCCGCCACCTTCATTTCAACGTCTGCTACTACGCGTCGATCGAGTATTGCCTGCAACAAGGCATCGCCCGCTTCGAGCCCGGCGCCGGTGGCGAGTTCAAGTACCTGCGCGGTTTCGATCCGCAGCCCACCGAGAGCATGCACTACTTCAGCCACACCGGCCTCCGCCGAGCCGTCGCAGACTACCTCGAGCGGGAGCGACCGGCGGTCGCAGAGGACATCGAAGCGATGGAGCGCTGCAGCCCGCTGCGCAAGGAGCCGGAGTGAAGCAGTGGAGCGGTGGAGCAGGTGTGCGCCCCCTTTTTCAAATTTTCAAAGGGGGCAGCGCCGCAGGCGCGGGGATTTCCTTGCGTCGTGGAACCGCAGTAGGCGTACGACCTCCCCCTTGCCCTCTCTTTAGAAAGGAGGGGGGAGCGGAGGCTGGGCCGGAGGGATGGGAGAAGCGGCTAGCGGGACGGCAGCTTGGTCGCGGCGGCGCAGCAGCAGCACACCCGCGGCGATCGAGACCACGCTGAACCACTGGGCCGTGGTCAATCCGAACAACCAGTCGGGATTGCGGCGAACGAACTCGATCAGGAAACGCAGTGCACCCGAGGCGATCAGATAGATCGCGATCTGGCTGCCGGCGACGTGCGGCTGCCAGCGGCGGCGCCAGAGGTAGGCGAAGATCGCAAAGCAGCCGAGCATCTCATAGACCGGGGTGGGATGAACCGTCTCCGTCGTCGGCACCACGCCGTCGGGATAGCTCATGCCCCAAGGCATCGTCGTCGCCACACCGTAGTCGCCATCGCCGGACAACTGGCAGCCGATCCGGCCGATCGCCAGACCCATCGCCAGCGCCGGTGCGGTGATGTCGGACACCGTCAGCAGCCCCATGCCGCGCTGCCGGGCCAGCCACAGCACACCGACGGCTCCGCCGATGACGCCGCCGTACCAGACCCAGCCGGAGCCCGAGAGCAGGAAGCCAAGCGGGTCATTGCGGAACAGATGCCACCCCGTCGGAATGAGGAACAGTCGCGCCCCGACCCAACCGCCGATGTAGGCGTACAAGACGATGTCGTAGGCGACATCGGCGCCATAGCCACGGCGCTTTACTTCGGCACGCACCACCAACAGCGCCAGCAGAAAGCCCAGCAGCGCCATGGTCCAAAAGGCCGGCACCGGCAGCTCGCCGAGGTGAAACAGAATCGGTCGCATCTATCCAATCCGCTCAGGCGCCGACGACATTGTAGCCGGCATCGACGTGGACGATCTCGGCGGTGATGCCAGCGGCGTGATCGCTGCACAAGAACACCGCCGTGTCGGCAACCTCGGTGGTGGTGATGTTGCGCCGCAGCGGAGAGCGCTCGGCATGATGGTGCAGCATCTCGCGAAAGCCGCTGACCGCTGCCGACGACAAGGTGCGGACCGGCCCGGCGGAAATCGCATTGACGCGCACGCCCCGCTCGCCGAGCTCCCAAGCGAGATAGCGCACGCTCGCCTCCAATGCCGCTTTGGCTACGCCCATCACGTTGTAACCGGGCAATACCTTCTCCGAGCCGTAATAGGTCAGGGTCAGCATCGCCCCGCTCGGCGCCATCATCGTCTCGGCGGCGCGCGCCAAGCCGATCAGCGAATAGGCGCTGACGTCCAGGGCTAGCTGGAAGCCGCTGCGGGTCGTATCGATGAAGCGATTCTTGAGGTCGTCGCGTTGAGCGAAGGCAACCGAGTGCACCAGGATGTCGAGCTGATCCCAGGTTTGGCCGAGACGCTCGAACAGCGCGGCGATCTCCCGGTCGTTACCGACGTCGCAACGTTTGACGACCTCTACGCCAAGAGTCTCCGCCAGCGGACCGACGCGGCGCTCGAGGTTTTCGGCTCCGTAGGAGAACGCCAGCCGCGCGCCCTCGCGATGAAAGGCTTTGGCGATCCCCCACGCTAGGCTGTGATCGTTGGCAACGCCGATGATGAGAGCTCTCTTCCCGTCCAGCAACCCCATGCGGTCAGTGCATCCCTCCGCCGGTCTGCAGCACGAAGGGATCGACACCGAGCGTGCGTATCGCCGCCTCCCACATCTCATCGACGGCCGTCTCGAAAATCAGGTCGAGCGACACATCGACGGTCAGCCAGGCCGACGAGGCGAGCTCGTTTTCGAGCTGACCGCCGGACCAACCGGCGTAACCGACAAAAAATCGACCGTGACGGTCGGGTCGATCGCCGGCTTCGACGAGATCGCGCAGCACATCCATCGACGACGACAAGAACAACCCCTCGCCGACCTTGAGCACGTCCGAGGTGCCGGGATCGAAGCCAAGCAGCAGCCAGCCGCGTTGTGGCTCGACGGGTCCGCCGACATAGATCGGCAGCTTGCTGTCGTCACGCAGCGGCGGATCGAAATCGAGCACGCTGCTGGCGAGGGTCTCGGTGGCGCGATTGATCACCAGTCCCATCGCGCCCTCCTCCTCCTGCTTACACAGCAGGACTACGGTGCGTGCGAAGTTGGGATCCTGCATCTGCGGCATTGCCAGCAGGAGCGTCGGCGCGAGCGTGCCGTTTGCCATGGTCGCGATACTCCCAAACGGCGCTGGAGTGGTGGTGCTGGTGCGCTTCAAGCGGCCTTCTGCTTCTCCATGGCGTCACTGTAGGCGCCGGTACGAGCCGCGCCGTTGCAGCGAGCGCGATGGAAATACGCCGCCTGGGCTGCGCCGAGGTTTTCCTTCTTGCCGAGCCATGCCTTCAGCGAAGGGGCTTGCAGGGCGCGGCCATAGGAGAAGCTCAGCTGCCACGGCACCCCGCCGAGCTTGTTCATCTCGTTGAGATTGGCCGTGGCCACCTCGTCGCTCTGACCGCCGGACAGAAAGACGATGCCGGGCACCGCCGCCGGCACGCTGCGCAGGAAACAATCGATGGTACGCTGCGCGACTTCGCGCGCACTCGCCTGCTGCGGGCACTGCTTGCCGGAGATCACCATGTTCGGCTTGAGCAGGATCTGCTCGAGCGGAACGCGCTGCCGATAGAGCTGATCGAAGACCGCCCGGAGAGTCCGTTCGGTCACGGAGAAACAACGCTCGATGTCGTGATCGCCGTCCATCAACACTTCCGGCTCGACGATCGGCACGATGCCTTCGGCGACGCACAGCGCGGCGTAACGAGCCAGAGCGTGGGCATTGGTCTCGAGGCAGTAGTCACTCGGGATGCCTGGCGCGATATCGATGACGGCCCGCCACTTGGCGAACTTGGCGCCGAGCTCGCGGTACTCGCTCAAGCGCTGGCGCAAGCCGTCGAGGCCCTCGGTGATCTTTTCGCCCGGAGCAAAGGGCAGATCGACCGCTCCTTTGTCGACCTTGATGCCGGGGAGAATCCCTTTGCTCGCCAGCAACTGGGGGAAGGGCGTGCCGTCGTCGGCTTTCTGCCGGAGGGTCTCATCATAGAGGATGACGCCGCTGATGTATTCTTCCGCCCCGTTGGTGGTGAACAACAGCTGGCGATACTGGCGGCGATTCTCTTCGGTCGACTCGACCTGGATCGCGTCGAATCGTTTCTTGATCGTGCCGCTACTTTCGTCGGCAGCGAGGATGCCCTTATTCGGCGCTACCAGTTGGCGGGCGATTGCCTCGAGATTGCCCATCGATCAAACCTCCTCCGGCTGAGCCAAAAGCTTCACTCTGGATATGTAAGCCCGGCGACCAATTCAAGGCCACCAGACGGCGGTCGGGCCCGCTAGCGCCAAAGAAAAACGGCCCGCTGCTCGCAAGCAGTCGGGCCGTTCCTCACAGCATCAGCGCAAGATCGACGCCACGGTGGCGAACGATCACATCATGCCGCCCATGCCACCCATGCCGCCCATTCCGCCCGGAGGCATCGGCGGCATGTCCTTCTTCTCTTCCGGCTTCTCGGCGATCATCGCCTCGGTAGTCAGCAGCAGACTCGCCACCGACGCCGCATTCTGCAGCGCCGTGCGCACCACCTTGGTCGGATCGACGATGCCGGCCTTGATCAGGTCCTCGAACTCTTCCTTGGCCGCGTTGAAGCCGAAGGCGCCCTTGCCACCGCGGACCTTGTCGAGCACGATCGCGCCTTCCCAGCCGGCGTTGATCGCGATGTAGCGAATCGGGTGTTCGATGGCGCGGCGGATGATGTTGATGCCGACCATCTCTTCAGGATTCGCCTGGAGGTTGTCGAGCACCGCGCTGGCGCGCACCAGGGCCACGCCGCCACCGGGTAGAATGCCCTCTTCGACAGCGGCGCGGGTCGCATGCAGAGCATCCTCGACGCGCGCCTTCTTCTCCTTCATCTCGACCTCGGTCGCCGCGCCGACGCGGACTACGGCGACGCCGCCGACGAGCTTGGCGAGACGCTCCTGCAGCTTCTCGCGATCGTAGTCGGAGGTGGTCTCCTCGATCTGAGCGCGGATCTGCTTGATGCGGCCTTCGATGTCGTTCTTCTTACCGGCCCCGTCAACGATGGTGGTGTTATCCTTGTCGACGACGATGCGCTTGGCGCGGCCGAGATCCTGCAGGGTGATGCTCTCGAGCTTGATGCCGAGCTCTTCGGCGATGACCCGGCCGCCGGTCAGGATGGCGATGTCTTCGAGCATCGCCTTGCGGCGATCGCCGAAGCCCGGCGCCTTGACCGCGACGCAGTTGAGCGTGCCGCGGATCTTGTTGACCACCAGCGTCGCCAGCGCCTCGCCCTCGACGTCTTCGGCGAGGATGATGAACGGCTTACCGGTGCGGGCGATCTGCTCGAGGATCGGCAGCAGATCCTTCATCGAGCTGATCTTCTTCTCGTGGATCAACAAGAAGGCGTCGTCGACACGCGCTTCCATCTTGTCGGGATCGGTGACGAAGTACGGCGAGAGGTAGCCGCGGTCGAACTGCATGCCCTCGACCACTTCGAGGGTGGTGTCGAGGCTCTTTGCCTCTTCGACGGTGATCACGCCTTCTTTGCCGACCTTCTCCATCGCCTCGGCGATGATACCGCCGATGGTCGGGTCGTTGTTGGCGGAGATGGTTCCGACCTGGGCAATTTCGGTCTGCTCCTTGGTCGGCTTCGACATCCGCTTGAGCTCGGCGGTGATCGCCTCGACGGCGCGATCGATACCGCGCTTGAGGCTCATCGGGTCATGGCCGGCGGCGACCATCTTGGCGCCCTCGGTGAAAATGGCACGCGCCAGCACGGTGGCGGTGGTGGTGCCGTCTCCGGCAACGTCGGAGGTCTTGCTGGCAACCTCCTTCACCATCTGCGCGCCCATGTTCTCGAACTTGTCTTCGAGCTCGATCTCCTTGGCGACGGTGACACCGTCCTTGGTGATGGTCGGTGCGCCGAACGACTTGTCGAGCACGACATTGCGGCCCTTGGGGCCGAGGGTCACGGTGACTGCGTCACCGAGAATCTGCACTCCGCGCAGCATGCGCTCGCGGGCATCCTGGCCGAACTTTACGATCTTGGATGGCATAAAACAGGTCCTTCCTTACCAATGAGAGCTTCAGCCCTCGATGACTCCGAGGATGTCGTCCTCGCGCATGATCAACAGCTCCTCGCCGTCGAGCTTCACTTCACTGCCGGAATACTTGCCGAAGAGGATCCGGTCACCGACCTTCACCTCGAGGGCCTGTAGCTTGCCGTCGTCACTGACCTTGCCTTTGCCGGCAGCGACGATCTTGCCCTCCTGCGGCTTCTCCTTAGCGGTATCCGGAATGATGATGCCGCCCTTCGTCTTCTCCTCCTCCGTGATCCGCTTCACCAGGACGCGATCCTGTAGGGGTCGAATCTTCATCGTAAGGTTCTCCTTTCCCTCCGAGCAAATTGATTGAAATCGTTTCAGTTTTTCGACGCGGTCGCGGTATGCGGCCGATCGGTTCACGCCTGCGGGCTGCGCCGCAAAAGCGGCGCGAAACTAACGCGGGAGGTCTTTATGTCAAGCGGGCGATCAAGATTTCCGTGCTTCTTCGTCGTAATACTTGCGGTAGAGGACGTCCCACTCGCGACTGCCGATCGGCACGGGGCGGGACAGCGAGTCGATTTTACGCCGCACCAAGGCGTCGATGCGGGTATCGCGCTCGTGCTCCTGCTCGAAGGCACGCTTGATGTCGTTGAGGGCGTGGCGCTCGTAGCCGGTCTCGACGGTTCCCAAGCCCTCCTTGGCGAAAACCTCGAGGATACGGTGGGCGAGGTAGGATTGGCGGCCTTCGCTCAGCTTCATGGCATCACAGCGGGAATTTCCGCTCTTCGGCGAGTCGCGCCTTGATCCCTTGGATGATTTTGCGCGTGTCCATGTCTCTCATCTGCCCGGCATGCCGCTCCGCCAGCCGCTCGGCCTCGCGTTCCAAGGCCTGCTCCTGATCGAACGTCTCCTGGATCAGCTCGATTACCCGCCGGATCATCGTCGGCTCGTCACCGGTGATGTGGAAGAACTTCTGCTTGCCGAGCTCCCGCACCACCGCGCGGGCGACTCGTTGCAGCTCTTCCGGACGGGGTTTCATCGGCAACCTTATAGGCAGGTGTGGCGCGCGGAGCAACGCCGGCGCTTTTCTCCTATGCCGGGGCCATCTATAGAGCCTCGCCACATGGACCTCGGGCACGCACGCAGTGACACCTTCCGCCAGGAGGCGCAGGCGTTCGACGACGCCGAGCGGGCGGCGCTGCGGGACTGCGCCACCCGCCTGTGGCCGGAGCGGGCCGGTATCGCTCGCCATTGGAGCGCGGGTCTGATCGAGCGAGATCTCGCCTCGGCGGGCGGCGAACCCGCTGCTGTCGACAACCTGACCGGGCTCAATCTCGCCTTCCTCGAGCTGATCTTGCGCCACCTGCAAGCGGGTGAGCTCGAGCAGTTGCTCGCCAACTACTACGAGATCAACCGCCAGCTGATCGCCCACGACATCGCCTTGCGCGGTCAGATCCGGATCACGCTCGATTCGCTCTATACCTCGGCCCGACTTGGCGAGCAGGCGATCCTGCACCGACTTTCGACTCACCCGGCCGAGCGCCATGCCTTCGTCAAGCTGTTCGCATATCTGATGATGGCGGTCGGTCGCGCCTACAGCGATTGCCACGAGCAAGATTTGCGCGCCGCTCTCGAGCGAGCCCATGCCGCCGAGGAAGCGCTGCAGCATGCCAACGCCGAGCTCGAGCGTCGCGTGCTCGAGCGCACCCACGAGCTCGAAGCGACCAACCATGCGCTGGCGGCGGAAATTGCCGAGCGCGAGCAGACCGAGCTCGCCTTGCATGCCAGCCGGCAACGGCTGACGCTAGTGGTCAACCATGCCCCGATCGTCGTCTTCCGGCTGAGCCAACAGGGGGTGTTGACCCTCGCCGAAGGCAGTCACCTGCGGGCGCTGGCTTTGACCCCGGAGCAGGTGATCGGCCGCCATCCGACCGAAGTGTTTCCCGACGTGCCGGCGCTGCCGCCGTTTCTCGCGCGGGCCCTCAGCGGCCAGGAAGCATCCGTAGTGCTGGAGTTGCAGGGCCTGCACTGGCTGGTCAAGACGGTGCCGATGCAGGCGCCCGACGGCGTCCTCGCCGGTGCCAGCGGCGTCGCCATCGACATCACCGAGCGGGTTCGCGCCGAGCACGCCTTGCGCTTGGAGAAGGAATTTTCCGACACCACCATCGACAGCCTTCCGGGCATCTTCTACCTCTTCGATACCAACGGCACGATGCGGCGATGGAACACCAATTTCGAGCTTGTCACCGGTTACGCCTTTCACGAGGTGGCCGGGATGCACCCGCTCGATTTCGTCGCCGAGCCTGACCGCGCGATGGTCGGCGAACGCATCCGCGAGGTCTTCGAAAAGGGTCAGGCGAACGTCGAAGCTTCCTTCCAACCTCGCACCGGCCGCGCCGTTCCGCTTTTCCTGACCGGCAGGCGACTGACCCTCGACGGTGTCACCTGCCTCGCCGGCATGGGAATCGACATCAGCGAGCGCAAGGACGCCGAGGAGGAGCTGCGACGGCGCACCGCCGAGCTCGCCGCCTCCAATCGCGAGCTCGAGCAATTCGCCTCGATCGCCTCGCATGATCTGCAGGAACCGCTGCGTGCCGTAGGCGGCTACCTCGAGCTACTGCGCAAGCGCGAGAGCGGCACTCTCTCGCTCGACGGCCGGGAGCTGCTCGAGCAAGCCTTCGGCGCTGTCGGTCGGATGCAGACCTTGACCCACGATCTGCTCGCCTACGCCCGCGTCGACACCACTCACCCGCCGCACGCGCGGGTTGACTGCGAAGCGCTGCTGCAGGATGTCTGCGACGTCCTCAATCTGCGCATTTCCGAAAGCGGTGCCGTGGTGACCCATGATCCCCTGCCAGTAGTAACCGGTGACGTCTCACAGGTGCGCCAGCTGTTACAGAACTTGTTGAGCAACGCTCTCAAATTCCGTGGTGCAGCGCCGCCACGCATCCATATCTCGGCGCGCTGCCAGCAACATCGCTGGATCTTTTCGGTACAAGACAACGGCATCGGCTTCGACCCTCGCTACCACGACCGCATCTTCGCCATCTTCAAACGCCTCCATCCGCGCTCCCGCATTCCTGGCAGCGGCGTCGGCCTGGCGATCTGTAAGAAGATCGTCGAACGTCACGGCGGTGAGATCTGGGCACAATCGCAGGTCGACAAAGGCTCGACCTTCTTCTTCTCGCTGCCTGCGCCTGAGCGCGCCGGCGAGCCGCGGGGGCAGACCGTATGACGCGAGTGCTGGTGGTCGAGGACAATCCCGACGACGTCAACTTCCTGCGCGCCGCGGTCGCCGCGGAACCGAACCACGACTTCGACCTGGTGCATGCCCAGAGCCTCGAAGAGGCCGAGAGCACCCTCGCCCACCAGGAGATTGCGCTGATCGTCCTCGATCTGTGTCTTCCCGATGCCGATGGTCTCGAGGCGATTCAGCGTCTCAGCTCGCTGCCCGCCGCCGTGCCGATCATCGTCTGGACGGGACGCTACGGCACCGATCTCGGCACCGAGGTGCTGCGCTTGGGGGCCGACGATTATCTGCTGAAGGATTCGCTCGACGGCGATTCGCTGCGGCGCTCGTTCCGTCACGCCCTCGAGCGGCATCGGCTGACCCGCCAACTCGCCGACGAGGTGCACGTCACCACCGCCCTCGCCCGCTCCGGCCAGCGCTTGATGACCGGCCGCTCGACCAATGAGGTCCTTGCGATCCTGTGCCGCATCGGCCGGGAGATCCTCGGAGCCGATACCGCCCGGGTGCTGTGGTGCGAGTCCGACCCGCCCCGCCTTACCGAGATGATCTCGGAGCCGGCCGGCAGGCCGCCGCAGAGTTTGGGCAAAGAGCAAACCGCCGCACTGCTGTCGGCGCTGCAGCAGCAGGTGCTGTTCCTGCCGCGGGCCAGTCCGCTTCGCAGCGGACACGCCGATACGTTCAGCTATGTCGCCCTGCGCCGCGGCGGCGCCTTGATCGCCGTGCTCGAGCTCGGCCATGGCAACGGGGACGGGGTCGAAACCGGCCCGCGCCGGCGCATTCTCCAAGGCCTGAACCAGCTCGCCACCCTGGCGCTGGAGAACGTCCGAGTCCTCGAAGAGCTCAGCGCGGCCAATCGCACCCGCAGCGATCTCGACGCGATGATGTCGCACGAGCTGCGCAACGCTCTCAACATCGTCATCGGCTCGACCGATGTCGCGCTCAGCGAGAGCAGTGACGATTGGCCGGGACGCGAGTTCCTCGAGCTGGCGCGCCGGCGCGCTGCCGAATCGCTCGATCTGATCCGGGCGACGCTCGAGCTCTCCCGCAGCGATTCGTCGCAGGCGACCGTCGCCGTCGAACCGGTCGATCTGGCCGAAGTGTTCGGTGAGCTCGACCGCGAGTTGCGCATGACGGCTCATGCCGACGGTGCAACTTTGCGCTGGCAGATCGCGCCGG
>DASPMH010000533.1:0-3102 GCA_035627175.1 Terriglobales bacterium
CGATCGTTTCGGCAGGCTGGTCGTAGGCGAGATTGAGCCCGGACCGATGCACCACTTCCGCCTGCGGCAAGGCCACCGCCTCCGCCGCTGCCGGGCTCTGCGCAGGAGCGGTAGCCGCCGGCGGAGCTTCGCCACGGCAAGCGGCGAGCAACGCCAGCAGCGCGGCCGCGGCGAACCTCGCCCGCTTCATTCGTCGCCGCACGTGCCGCCGACGCCAGCGATCCACTGCTCGATCAGCGCCACCGCCTCATCGTGCGTGCGGCGCCGGCCGAGCTCGGGCATGGCGATACCGGTCTGCGTCGAGCCCATACGAAAGGGAATGATCGAGGTTTCGGGACGGCCGGGATCGATCACCCGGGCAAAGCCGCCGGTGCCCTGCCCGGCCGCCGTCGGCTGCTTGCAGACGCCGAGCGAATAGGCGTCGTCGTTCTGAATGTGGAAGTACAGCCCGGTAGTCCGCGCCGCCCCGCCGGGGTTGTGGCAGTGCGAGCAATTGACGTCGAGATAGGTGCGCGCCCGCTGCTCGACCGTACCGCTGTCGGGATCCTCCAGCACCGCCGCTCGCGGCGCCTGCTCCGGATCGGCGGGCGCGCCGCGCAGAATCCCGGCGCGGCTCCAGCGCAGCAGCTGGTTCTCCGCACCGTCGGCATAACGATATTCCTTGTTGAGGTTGCGCGCCTTCGGCCCGAGCGGCGAGACGACGTCCTCCTGCTCCTCGTGGCACTCCTTGCACTGGTTGGCGTTGGGGACGCTGTACTCGTAGCTGCGGCCGACGCCGTCATGGTCGATGCCCGAGACGGTGACGCGCTTGCCGATCAGCCGCAGCACCGCGTCGGATTCGTCGTCGTTCCACACATACGGCAGCGCCACCCAGCCGGCGGCCCGACGGATCAACAAGCGGGTTTCGATCAGGTCCTCGCCGGCACTGGGGTCGCGCAAGTCGAAGGGATAGGCGAACGTCTTGATCAAGACCGTGCCGATCGGAAAGTCGAAGCTGGCGAAGGAGTCGTACTCGGCAGCGGGGCCGGCGGGGATGTAGACGAAGCGATGCTTGGCGGTGAAGTCGGAAAACAGCTGGGTGTTCAAGTCGTAGGGCAGTACCCGCTCGTTGGCGAGTTGCGCCGTGCCGTTTCCTTTGAAGAAACGGTAGCTCGACAAGAACTCGCAGGGCTCGCCCTCGGGATCGAAGTTTACGCCGGCACCGGCAGGCACCCGGCAGCGGCTCTCGCAGCTGGCTCCGGCACAGCCTTCCAGGGCGTGCACCAGCCCGCCGAGGATCTCGTCGACGGTAATCGCCTCGTCGGCGTCGGCATCTCCCGCACCGCATTCGAAGACGGGCGACTGGCCGAGGGCGACATTCACCATGGTCAGCACCTCGTCGACGGTGACAGAGCAATTACGATCGCAGTCGCCGCCGCAGGCCGCGGCCAAGGCCGCCGGCACGGGACAAGCGAGCACCACCCCGGCAAGCACCGCCAGGCGCATCACAAGCACAATCCGTTGCATGGGAAACAGGCTGTGAACTTACTGTGCTCGCCCTGGTGCGGCAAGGCGTTTGCTCGCTGGATTCGATGGCGCACAGCGCTTGGCGATTGCGCTGCCGCCTACCTTTGTGCTTTCGGAGTGCGCATGGGGAAAGCGGCAGACGATCAGGCCCGCGCGGCGCACCGCCGCTGCCTGGCCATGGTCGGAGCGCTGCTGTTGCTGGCGGGGGCGGCGGCGGCCGAAGACGTCGAGCTGACCGATCTGTCCCTCGAAGAGCTGTTCAACGTCGAGGTTACGTCGGCTTCGAAAATCCCCGAGCGACGCTCGGAAGCGGCCGCCGCGCTGTCGGTGATCGGTCATCAGGAGCTGCGCCGCCTCGGTGTCACCACCCTGCCCGATGCGCTGCGCGTCGTACCCGGGGTCCACGTCGCCCGCATCGACGCCGGCAAGTGGGCGGTAAGTGTCCGCGGCTTCAGCAATCGCTTCTCCAACAAGCTGTTGGTGATGATGGACGGCCGCAGCATCTACACGCCGCTGTTCGCCGGTGTCTTCTGGGACGTGCAGGACACCTTCCTTACCGACATCGACCGCATCGAGGTCATTCGTGGACCGGGCGCGGCCTTGTGGGGCGCCAACGCGGTCAACGGCGTGATCAACATCATGACCCGCAGCGCTGCCGAAACTCAGGGTGTGCACGCCCATATCGGTGGCGGCAATGAGGAGCAGGTCGTCACCGGCGTCCGCTACGGCGGCAAGCTCGGCGAGCGCATCCACTACCGCGTGTACGGTAAGTACGCCGATCGCGACGGGGGCTCGGAGCCGCCGAACGGGCTGTACGGGTTCGACGAGTGGTGGAAGGCGCAAGGTGGCTTTCGCACCGACTGGGACCTCAGCGACCGCGACAGCTTCACCTTTCAAGGAGACGCTTATGGCGGCGAGACTTCGCCGTGGGGGCTGTCGCCCGACTCTGCCGACGTGCTCGGCGCCAATCTGCTCGGGCGCTGGCGCCATCACTTCCGCAACGGCTCGGACACCACGCTGCAGATCTTCTACGATACGACGATGCGCGACGATCCCTTCTTCCTCGATCGCCGCCACACCTTCGACATCGACTTCCAACATCGCCTCCAGCTGCTCGATTGGAACGAGTTGCTGTGGGGCTTCGGCTACCGTCTGAACGGCGACGTCTTCGAGGGCACCGCGGGGGTGCGATTGACCGAGGAATCGCGCCAGCTCAATACCGTCGCCGCCTTCGTCCAAGACACGGTCTTTTTCTTCGACGAGGCGGTGCGGCTGTCGCTCGGCGTCCGCCTCGAGCACAACGACTTCTCGGGCTTCGAGTATCAGCCGAGCGGGCGAGTGGCGTGGACGATCCTACCCGACCTGACCGCCTGGGGATCGGTGGCGCGGGCGGTGCGGGTGCCGTCGCGGCTCGAGAACGACCTCGTGCTCGGCGCATCGGGCCCGTCGCAGCTCCGTGGCAGCCCGGCGACCGACGCCGAAGAGCTGATCTCCTATCAGACGGGGGTGCGCTGGCAGCCGACGACGCGCGCGTTCTTCGATATCGCCGGGTTCTACCACGAGTACGACGACCTGATTTCCTTCGATGTCGGCAGC
>DASPMH010000534.1:0-2455 GCA_035627175.1 Terriglobales bacterium
CCTCCTCGGGCGAGGCGATCTTGATCAACTCGAGTGCGCGGCGCGAGGCGACTCGCAGCGAGGTCGAGCGCGGCAGTCGGCGCAGCGTACCGCTGCTGTCGATGTGGGTCGGCGGGTTGCTGCGATTGCCGCCGCTGGCGATCAACGCTTCTTCGAGCAACGCCGCCAGCGATCCGGCGCGACGCTGAGCCAGGATCGCGGGTGCTGCCGGCGAGATCGCTGTCAGCTCCGCTGCCAGCTCCTGGCGAGCCTGCAGCACGAACCCGGATCCGGGATCGATCAGCGACCGCAGTGCCGCGGCAACACCATCGTGCCAGAGCGTTCGCCAGTCGCCGCGACCGTATCTCAGCCGGCGGAAGCGGCGTGGATGCCGGCGCAGGCGCCACCGACCGCCGAGCCCGGCCAGCAGTTGCAGCGCCAGCGCGGCGAAGGAATGGCCGTGCTGCACGCTGGCGCTGGCCGCCCCGAAAGCCTCGCGGTTGTGTCCGAGGCAGAGCAGGGCCTGGGCGCGCCAGGCGTGCGCCTCGGCGTCGCCAGCAGTCTGCTGGAGCAGCAAGTCCAGACGACCGAGCGCTTCCTCGTATGAGCCTTGCAGCACCGCGATGGCGGCGAGGATCCGCTGGCCCGGGGCGGAGCGCGGGTCGCTGCCGAGCAACTTCTCCGCGAGGGCTCGCGCCGGCCCGATCTCCAATCGCCAGAGATAAAGTGAAGCAAGCCCAGCGAGCGCAGCGCTGTCACCGGCATCGGCGTCGATCCGCCGGCGGTACAGCGCCGTTGCTTGTGCAAAAGATCCCACTTCGGCGAGAAGCTCGGCGGCCCTGAGCCGATCATCAGGATCGCTCGCGGCGGCGAGCGCCGCGTCGATCGCCTCGGCAGCCTGCTCGAGCTGATCGAGCTCTACTCGCACCTGCGCCGCCCGTAGCAACAGCGAGACCTGGCCGGCGAGGTGATGTTGGTAGCGATCGAGCAGCTCGCCGGCGCGACGATAGTGCTGAGCATCGAGGAACAGCAGCAACAAACGCTCGAGCGCCGCCCCGGCGTCCTTCGCGCTGCCGCTGTCGGCTTGCTCGAGCACCCGCGTCAGCTCGCCTGCCGCTCGCCGATAATCGCCGGCGGTACGGGCTTGCTCGTAGCGGGCAAACGCCTCCGCGTTCATCCTTTCTCCGGCTGACAGCTCGCACTGGCAAGGTCGAGTCGAGCCAGTTCGCCGTCGTCGAGCCGGAGGTGCAAGGCCTGGGCGTTGTTGCGCACCTGCAGCGCGTCCTTGGCGCCGGCGATCGGCACGACCCCGGGTTTTGCCAGCAGCCAGGCGAGCGCCACGGCGGCGGGCGAGGCTCGCCGCGCGGTGGCGATGGCCGCGAGTACCTCGAGTAGCGGAGCCGCCGCGGCCACGTTCCCCGGTTGAAAAGGAGAAGTTGCGGCGCGGCCGTCGCTCGGCAGCTGCGCCGGCGAGTACTTACCGGTCAGCAATCCTTGCGCGAGCGGACTGTAGGCGAGCAAGGTGACCTCGAGCTCATCACAGGCGGCGAGGACACCGTTGTCTTCGGGGCTGCGATCGAGAAGGGAGTAGCGTACCTGGTTGCTCGCCAGCGGCACGCCTCGCCGTGCCAGGGCCGCGTGCGCTTGGCGCATCTCGGCGGCGCGAAAATTACTGACGCCGACGGCGCGGACCTCGCCTCGCTCGACGGCATCGGCGAGCACCTCCATGGTCGCTTCAATCGGCACCTCGTCGCGATCGGCCCAATGGAGCTGGTAGAGATCGAGGCTCTCTACACCGAGGCGGCTGCGGCTGGCGGCGAGGGCCTTTGCGATCGCGGCCGGACCGCCGCGACCGGCGAGCGGGGCGTACTTGGTGGCCATCGCCAGTGGCCGCGGCGAGCTGCGGCGCAGCCTACCCAGCAGTCGCTCGCTCTTCCCCCAGCCGTACGCCTCGGCGGTATCGAAGAGGTCGAGGCCGATCGAGATGCTGGCGGTGAAGGCTGCGAGGACGTCGCGCGCTCCATAGCTCTGATCGTAACGCCAGAAGCGCTCGTCACCCCAGGCCCAGCAGCCGACGCCGAGCGGGACCACCGACAGCGGGCTCTTGCCCAGGGTGACGCGCCGCTCGACGAACATCCGCCCGCTTCTAACACCACCGCCTCGCAGCGGTAAGAGCGCGAGCATTTTCGCTAATGGTTGCGGTGAAATGCCTTGCAGCCGCGCAAAGCTTTGGTCTAGCATCGAGCTCGAATGGCGGCGCTCTCCAATATTACCCAGGAGGATCGACGCGCTGCCACCGCCATCACTACGACACAAGCGGGCCATCGCTTCGAGATCCAGCTCGGCCATCTCTGCAACAACCGCTGCGTCTTCTGTTCGAGTGGTCAGTTGACCGCGCTGAAGATCGCCCGGCCGGTGCCGATCGAGCCGATCCTCGAAGCTCTCGATCAAGCCCGCGCTGCCGGTGCGACCCATT
>DASPMH010000535.1:0-2120 GCA_035627175.1 Terriglobales bacterium
GCCAACTTCAACGACTGCAACGGCTGCAACCCGAACGCCGTCTGCACCGCCGCCGGCGTCCCTTTGCCCTGCTGCAGCGGCCCCGATGCCGGCACCTGCCCGGCACAGGGCGGGTGCGCCTTCGTCCAGAATACCGTCTTCCCGATCCGCGTGCCGCTCAACGGTGTCTGCGTGCCGCGTGCCTACCCCGACCGCTTCTGCACCAGCCAGGCCGAATGCGCTCCGGTCGGCAAGACCTGCGAGTTCAGCAGCATCAGTCTGAGCGTCAGTGGCGAGGACGCCAACGGCGAGCGCACCCTGAGCATCGCCCAGGACGGCGTCAACCTGCAGCCGGCGCGCGTCCCCCCGGTCGGCATGGCCTGTGTCACCGCCGGCGGCGACGGCGAGGGCGTGATCGACTGCGATGGCGGCCGCGCCAACGTCGACTTCGAAGCCTTCCTCGACCACAACACGACGCCCGGCGACAGCAACAACTCGGGCCCGGCGCTCGGTCTGCCGGACGACCCGACCTGCACCGCCACCACGGTGCAGCCCAACGGCACCATCGACCGCGCTTGCCTCGAGGGTAGCAGCCAATGCGTCGGCGGCAGCAACGCGGGCGCCGTGTGCACCGTTGCGGGCGATTGCCCCGGCGGCAGCTGCGACCCCTGCACCACCCAGCCCAATGCCCTGCACGGCATCTGCAACAGCCCGACGGTGATCAACCAGAGCGGCACCTTCGGCCCCGGCGATGCCGTGGTGGCGCTGCCGCTCAGCATCACCATCCTCTCGCTCGGCGGCGGCGCCTCGCCGCCGGCGGATTGGGGCGTAGACGGGTTGCCCTGCACCGCCGACGATACCATTCAACCGGCGGGCGGGGTGACGGTGTATCTCAGCACCGGCAACAACCAGGCGACGGTCTACGATGCCGGCAACAGCGCTGGGGTGATGATCGGCCCACACGCCGAGACCGCCTGCACCACCACGCCGGACTGCCCGGCGGGGCAGAGCTGCGTCAATGACTCGAATTCTTTTGCCTGCAGCACCCTCGACTGCGTCTGCCGGACGATCTGTACCACCGCGCCGTGCCTGGCGGAGCTGAGCGGCAATCCGTTGCAGTGCGACGATCTCGATGCCGACGACTTCACCGAGCTGCGTTTCGGCGGCAGCTTCCCGGCGCTCGATACGCAAGCGCTCGACATCACCACCCTCTTCCAGTTCCAGGCACAGTAGCCCTTACTCAGCCCGGCCCCCATCGCCACATCTTGGCGATGAGGGCCGGCGCTCGTCTTTTTTGCCTCAGGGCCGCAAACCGCCACTTTCCTTATTGACAAATGTCAGAGGGCGAAACGATAATGCCCGCCTGTTCAAACAGCCGAAAATGAGATCAGCAGCCACGCGAGAGATGTTTCTCGAATGTTCTTGGTTTGCTTCGCGTCGACCGCTGGTCGCGGACGGGGGAATGACCAATGCATCTCGGCAGCCGCGATCCGCCCACCTGATGTCGTCTCGGTCGGCCTCAGGCTCACACCAGTCACGTAACGTTCACATCTCAACGGAGGAAGGGTAGTTATGGTTACTTCAACGTTCAGCCGCGTCGCGTTGGCTGCCGCGCTCGTAATGAGCGCCAGCACCGCGTCCGCAATTCCCAGCAAGTGCCAATCGGCACTCGAGAAGATCGTCAACAAGTATGGCGCCACCGTGCAGAAGTCGGTGTCGAAGTGCATCGACGGCGTCGCCAAGCTCCAGGACGGCGGCGATCCCGTCGAGGCCGAGGGCTGCGACAAGGCGATCATCAAGCTCGAAAGCGCCCGCGCCAAGACCCTCGGCAAGTGCCTCGGGGTCAAGTGCGATGACGCCGACCTGCTCCAACTCGGCCACCTGGTCTCGGGCATCAACGCTCCTGCCGGCGCGCCTTTCGGCGAAGACGCAGTGGCCAACGGCGCGAGCTTCGTCTGCTCGTACCTGATCAAGCGCGCCGAGCACCTCGCTCTGCAGACCACCCTCGCCGCCAATGGCGCGGCGCCGAGCCTGCTCAAGGCGGCGGCGGATGCCGACACCTTGACCCCGACGGACGGCATCGGCCCGTTCTTCTACGGCTCGGCCTCGGGTCACCCGGCGATCATGGGCGGCAACTGGGC
>DASPMH010000536.1:0-8953 GCA_035627175.1 Terriglobales bacterium
ATGGTGGCGGCGAAGTAGGTCTTGATCGCGTTCGACTGCTCGAGGTCGGCGACCAGGCGGTGCCGCTCGACGGCGTAGCTCATCGCCCGCGCCAGCGTCCGGCCATCCATTCGGCCCTTGATCAGGAAGTCCTGTGCCCCGGCGTGCACCGCCGAGGCACCGAGGGCCTCGTCGTCGAGACCGGTCAGCACCACGATCGGTATCTGCGGCGCCTGCTCGAGGGCACGCTGCACCGAGGGCAAGCCGTGCGAGTCGGGCAAAGACAGATCGAGCAACACCAGGTCGAAGGTCTTTTCGGCGCACAGGGCTAAGCCCGCCGAGAGCGTTTCGGCCCAGTCGATATCGACCTTGGCGTTGGCGTCGGCCAAGGACCGTTGCAGGAGATCGGCGTCGTCGGGATTGTCTTCGACGAGCAGTACGGCGAGGTTGGAGGTGGCCATAGCTCAGGGATGCTGTGCCGCGCTGCTGTCTTCGACCGGCTCGGCCGGCAGCGTGAAACAGATCGTCGTTCCTTCTGATTGGGGTTGTTCAGTGTCCACCCAGATGCGCCCGCCGTGGCGTTCGACGATCCTTTTGCAGATCGCCAAACCGACCCCGGTGCCGGGATAGGCGCGCTGGCTGTGGAGGCGTTGAAAGATCAGGAAGACCCGCTCGGCGTGCTCGGCTGAGATGCCGATGCCGTTGTCGCGCACGCGGAAGGTCCAGAAGTTGCCTTCGCGTTGCGCCGAAAGGTGCACGCGCGCCGGCTCCTTGCCGTGGAACTTGATGGCGTTGCCGATCAGGTTTTGCATCAGCTGGCGCAGCTGCGAGCGATCGCCGGGGACGATCGGCAGCGGATCGTAGGTCACTGCGGCATCGGCATCGTTGATCGCCGGCTGGAGGTCGTCGAGAACTTCTCGCACCACCTCCTCGCACGCTGTCGGCGACAACGACTGCGGCTGGGTGCCGACCCGCGAGTAGGCGAGCAGGTCGCGGATCAAGGCCTGCATCCGGCCGACGGCGGCGATGGTGCGGTCGATGAAATGACGGCCGTCGTTGTCGAGCACCTCGCTGTAACGCTTCGCCAGCAGCTCGGTGTAGCTCGCCACCGAGCGCAGCGGCTCTTGCAGATCGTGCGAGGCGACATAAGCGAACTTTTCGAGATCGGCATTGGAGCGGGCGAGCTCCTGAGTGCGTTCGGCGACGCGCCGCTCGAGGGTGGCGTTGAGGCTGCGGATCTCCGCTTCCGCCCGTTTGCGTTGGGTGATGTCGCGGATCGCGCTCGTCACCAATCGGCCGTCGTCGGTCTGCAGCGGGCTGGCCATGATCTCGACGGGAAAACGCCAGCCGTCGCGGCGCTTGCCGTACGCTTCGACGCTGAGCGACGGATGGAGCAGGGCGCGTTCGTGCAAACTCTCGCTGATCAACAGTGTCAAGTTGTGGCCGACCAGCTGGTGGCGACTGTAGCCGAACAAGCGCTCGGTCTGGCTATTGGCAAAGACGATTGCGCCGCTGTGGTCGGTGACCACCATCGCATCGGGGGCGGACTCGAGCAGGCCGGCGAACATCTGCGCGGTGCGGGCGCGGCGCAGCTCCTGCTCGGCGCGGATGCGCTCGGTGATGTCGATGCCGGTGCCGACCAGGCACATCTGATCGTCGACGATGACTCGCCGCCCGGTGAGGTAGTACGGCCGCCGGGTGCCGTCGGCGGCGACCATCTCTGCTTCGACACTCGATTGGCCGGTCTGAAAGACTTCGGCAATGCGTTGCGCCACCAGCTCGCGATCGCTGCCCTCGAAGAAGTCGATCGGGTGAGCCCCGGCCATCTCCTGCGGTGTCTTCTGTGCCGTCGATTCGAAGTTCTTGTTCCAGCGCATCATCCGGCCGCTCTGGTCGAACAGATAGAAGATCCCGGGCAGCGATTCGATGATGGTGTCGGCGAAGCGCTTCTCCCGCTGAACCCGCTCCTCCGCCTTGCGCCGCTCGCTGATGTCGATCGCCATGCCGACCAGGCAGGTGCCGCTATCGAGCGCGACCCGGCGGCTGGTGAAAAGGCGGGCGTGGCGCTGGCCGTGGCGGTCGATCAGCTCGGCTTCGGCGGTGGCGCTGCCGGTTTCGAACGCCTCGCGCATCTTGCCGGCGAGAAAGGGCCGATCGGCAGGATCGAAGAGCTCGAGCGGGTGGCGGGCGCGCAATTCTTCCGGCGAATACCCCGAGACTTCCTCGAGGGCTTGGTTCCAGCGCACCAGGTGCTCGTCCTCGCCGATCAGAAAGAAAATACCCGGCAGCGTCGCAATGATGGTCTCGGCCAGCACCTTCTGCTTGGCGAGCTCGGCGGTGCGGGCCTGCACCACCTCCTCGAGCTCGTCGCGCGCCTTCTGCAGAGCCTCGGCGCGCGAATCGCTGTAGGCGAGGCCGATCAGCATGATCAAATGCGAGCCGAGGCGGCCGTGCGCCAGCGCGACATGCACCGGAACCGCGCTCATCCGGCTCTCGATGGCGCGCAGACCGAGCTGCGCCGCGGTGTAGAGCTCGGGCAAAACCACCCGCCTGCCGACGGCACTGCCGAAGTCGGCATCGATCAAGCGGCGGGTCATCTCATAGATGGTCTGGGTCAATCCCGGCATGTCGGCCTGCAGCATGCGCTCCATGCCGACGGTCAGAAAAATCTTGGTCAGCGACTCGACTTGCTGGATCGAAGGAACACCGCCGGGCGGGAAGTAATGTGGCAGAGACTCGGCCAGACTGAGCGTCCAGAGCCGTGCGATCTCACCACGCTCGTCCCACAGCCGTTCGGCCAGCTCCATCAGCGCGACCCGTTCGGCGCGCGAGAACATGTCGTTGCAGATCAATTGCTGCAGCATTTCCCTACCTGTCCGCCGCCCAGCCGCCGGTGCGGTTCATCTTATGTAGCTACCCTTTGAATGCAATTCGTTTTTGCATGTAGCTGCGCTCGGCAGAGCGAGCCCTCAATCAGATTGTCAACAGAGCTGTAGCGCGCGCTCTCCGAGCGAGAGCGCGCTACAGCGGCGTTGGGTGGCGGTGTGTCGTGGCGGCGGGTATAGGGGGCGAATCGCATGGATGACGGCATTTTCGGATCGCTGACCGCTCCGCTGGCGGAGCTCGGCTTTGGCGGCGTGGCTGGGTGGGCCGTGGGCTATACCGCCAAGAAGATCGCCAAGCTCGCGGCGCTGGTGGTCGGTGTGTTCTTCATCGGGGTGCAGCTGCTGGCTTACTACGGCGTCATCGACGTCCGCTGGGACGCCCTGCAGAGTGGCGCCGAGCAGCTCTGGCAGGGCGAGCATGGTGCGTCCCTGGCCCAACGTGCCTGGCACGTCATCACCTACAACTTGCCTTTCGGCGGCGGTTTCGTCGCCGGCTTCGCCCTCGGCATCCGCCGCGGCTGAGCGGCTTCCCGCCGTCGCCGCATCGATGCTAGCTTCGGCTGATGCATTTCCCCTATGCCCTGCGCCGGGTGAATCGCGTCGTCACCAATCCCATCATCGGCACCTTCGCCTGGCTGGTCCCGCCGTTTGCCATCGTTCACCACCGCGGTCGCAAATCGGCCAAGCCGTACCGCAGCCCGGTCGTCGCCTTCCCGAGCGCCACTGGTTTCGTGGTGCCGATGACCTACGGCCGTGACGTCGACTGGGCCCGCAACCTGGTCGCCGGCGATGGCGGCACCATCGAGCAGCTCGGCCGGCGGGTAGCGGTGCGCCAGCCGCGCATCGTCGGCATCGACGACGCCTATGAGCAACTCCCGCCGCTAGTGCGCGATCTGCTCCGCCTGGCAGATTTCCCCGGTTATGTCCTGGTCGACCGCGCCGGTGTCGCCGCCGCCAAGCGGGCGCGCCCGGCGGCGAAACGCTCTCCGCAGCGGAGCAAGAGGAAGACGTGATCCGCACCGCCTTCACCGACCTGGTCGGCTGTACCATCCCGATCCAGCTCGCCGGCATGCCGGGCATCGCGACGCCCGAGCTCGTCGCCGCGGTAGCGGGCACCGGCGCGGTGGCGATGTTGCCGGCGACCGGGATGACTCCCGCCTCGCTCGAGCAGAGCTTGGCGGAGCTGGGCCGCAAGCGCTTGCGCGGCGTCATCGGCACCAATTTCCTGATGCCCTTTCTCGATCGCGATTGCGTCGCGGTCGCGGCAGGCAATGCCAAGATCGTCGAGTTCTTTTTCGGCGATCCCGATGCCGATCTCGTTCGCCAGGCTGCCGAACACGGTGCGATCGTCGGCTGGCAAGTCGGCTCGGTCGCCGAGGCGCAGGCCGCTGAGCGCGCCGGCTGTGCTTTCGTCATTGCGCAAGGCACCGAGGCCGGCGGACATGTTCGCGGCCGTGACAGCATCCTGGCGGTGCTTCCCGACGTCCTCGAGGCAGTCAGGATCCCGGTAGTCGCCGCCGGTGGCATCGGCAGCGCCCGCGATCTCGCTGCGGTGCTTGCCTTCGGTGCGGGCGCGGCACGCCTCGGTACCCGCTTCGTCGCGGCAGCAGAATCGGGCGCACACCCCACCTATGTCCGCGCCCTGATCGCTGCTCGCGCCGAAGACACCTGTCTCACCGGGGCTTTTTCGGTGCTGTGGCCCGATGCTCCCCATCGGGTGCTGCGCTCGGCGCTGCTGGCGGCCGAGCGCTGCCGCCAAGATCCGCTCGGAGAGACCCGTCACGGCGGCCAAACCGTTCCCGTGCCGCGCTTGTCCGTCTATGCACCGACCAAGGAGACGACCGGCAACATCGAAGCGATGGCGCTCTACGCCGGTGAGTCCGTCGTCGATGTCCGCGGTATCGAGCCTGCCGCGAGTATCGTCCGCAGCTTGATCGACGAGGCGGAGTCGCTGCTCGCGGCGACACGCTGACCGGTCATCTCGGCCAGTGCGGGTGCCACGGCCGCTCGCGTTCGAACTGCCGCGCCAGCTGCAACACCAGGTCGTCCCGATGGCGCGGTCCGACGATCTGCAAGCCGATCGGCAGCCCGGCCTTGGACATGCCGGCGCGGATACTCGCCGCCGGATGCCAGGACAGGTTGAATGGAATGGTGAATGAGGCGACGCCGGCAACCGGCTGGGTACGTCCCTCGATCTCTTCGGGAAACGGTCCCTTCGCGGGTGGCGGATCGTAGGGGACGGTCGGCGTCAGTAAGGCGTCGTAGGTCGAGAACAGCTTGGCACACCAGAGGTTCAGCACCGCCCGCGAGCGCGCCATCTGGCCCCACATCTCGTGGGTCATGCCGGTACCGATGCGAATGGCGCGGGCGAAGGTGCGGCCGAACTCGTGCTCGCGCTCGGGTAGATACGAGTGCAATTGCGAAGCGAGCTCGAAGGCGCCGAGCATGCCCCACTCGCGTCCTTCCGGTGGCGGTCCGTCGGGGAGCAGATCGATGCGGTGGCCGCAGGATTCGAACACCTTGACCGCCTCTTCGACGGCGGCGGCGACATCTGATTGCACCACCGCGTAACCCAAGTCGGGCGAGAAGCCGAGGCGCAAACGCCGCGGCAGCTCGCCGCGCACGGCGCTGAGATACGATAAACCCGGGTGCGGCAGACTCTTCGGATCATAAGGCGATGGACCGACCACCAGGTCCATGAACAACGCGCCGTCTTCGACGGTCTTGGTCAGCGGCCCACCGACCGCCGTATCGCCGTATTCCCAGTAATCGCTCGGGCCCTTGGGGATGCGCCCATAGGAAGTCTTCAAGCCGAAGGTGCCGGTGAAGCTCGCCGGGATGCGGATCGAGCCACCGCCGTCGCCGGCGGTAACCAGAGCTAGCAAGCCGCCGGCAACCGCGGCGGAAGATCCCCCGCTCGAGCCACCGGGGGTGCGATCGAGATCCCACGGCGAGCGGGTGACGCCATAGACGAGATTCTTGGTGATCGCGGTGTAACCGAACTCGGGAGCGTTGGTCTTGCCGATGACGATCGCTCCGGCGGCACGCAGGCGGGCAACCTGAGTCGAATCCTCTTTGGCGATGTAATCGCGGAACACCAGCGAGCCGTGTGTGGTCACCATCCCTTCGACGTCGTCGAGATCCTTGACGCCGAGCGGAATGCCTTCGAGCGGCCGAGCCTCGCCGCGGGCGGTGCGGTCTTCGGCGGCGCGCGCTTCCTGCAGCAGCACTTCTTCCTCGCGCAAAGCGACCACCGCATTGAGATGTGGATTGCGCTCGCCGATGCGCTGCAGGGTCGCCTGCATCAGCTCGACCGGGGAGAGGCGCCGGGCGCGGATCTCGTCACTGAGCTCGATCAGGGTCTTGTCGAGAGGATTCATGCTCACCTTCCCGCCAGCCATTTCGGCAGCGGCCGCGCATGGCAATGGTAGTGGTCGGGGATCTGCCGCATGCGGTCGTCGAAGAACCAGCCTTGCGGATACTTCTGGTCGGCGATGCCGGCGAGTTGGCGTTGCATCGCCTCTTTCTCTTCGAGGCTCGGTGCGGCGCGGTGCTCACCGAAGACCACCATCGGGACATCGCACGAATCGCAATCGAGAATGGCGAATCGGAAAGGCTGATCGTACTCGGCGTACCAGGTCGTCGTGCGGGTCAGCTGGCACAGCTCACAAGCCTTGGTCACGCCGGTTAGCTTTGCCGTGGTGCCGCTGTGTCCGCAAGGAGTTCATTTCACCAGCCGCAAATGTTAACCGTGATCCATGAGCGGCGATGATCGCACGATCATGGCTATCGACGCCGGCAGCAGCGGTACGCGGTGCATCATCGCCTCGCTAGCCGGCAACGTTCTCGGCCATGGTCTCGGCGGACCGGCGGACTTCCTTTTCAGCGAGGCTGAGACGGTACGCCAGTCGCTGCGGCAAGCGACTTCCGACGCTTTTCAGCGCGCCGGCATACGTCACGAGCAGATCGAGATGGTGATGGCCGGCTGCGCCGGTCTCGGGCCGAGCGGGGAAGGGCAGCCGCAAACCGAGCAGCTGCTGGCGGAGCTGATCCCCGGCGCGGGTCGAGTGCGCGCCACCGGCGATATGGTCACGGCCTTCTGGGGCGCTCTGCGCACCCCGATCGGCGTCGTCGTCAGCGCCGGCCTCGGCTCGGTCTGCTTCGGCCGCAACGTCACCGGCGAGACTTGCGAGGTCGGCGGTTGGGGCCCGCTGATGGGCGACGAGGGCAGCGCCTACGACATCGGCCTGCAGGCGGTCCGTGCGGTGGCACGGGCTGCCGACGGCCGCAACGATGCGACGGTGCTGACCGACATGCTGCTGCGCCACTTCGCTGCCATCGGCGAGGTCGAGATGGAGCTCAAGCTCCAGGGCGACGCCGGTAGTCGCGAAAACATCGCCAGCCTCGCCGTGCACGTTTCCGAAGCCGCCGAGCTCGGCGACAGCGTCGCGCTGCAGATCCTGCGCAACGCCGCCAAGGAGCTGGCGATCTCGGCGCTGACTGCGCTGCGCCACCTCAATCTGATCAACATCCCGGCCTCGGTTTCGTTCTCCGGCTCGGTCTTCGAAGCGGGCCGGTGGATCATCGAGCCTTTCCGCCGCGCCATTCGCGATTCGAGCCCGCACAGCGCCGTCGAAGCACCGCTGCTGCCGCCGATCGGCGGCGCCTTCCGGCTCGGCCTGCAAGCCGTCGGCTACCCGATGGACGAGCCGATCATCCATCATCTCGCGCGAGGCTTGGTGGAAGCCGGATTCTGATGCGCCGCCTCGGTGCGTTGCTGCTGTTCCTGTTCCTGCTGACCGGCTCGGGCTGCTCGTACTACATCGAGCGCCGGGTCGAGACCACCGGCTACTGCGACTGCGGCATCTGCACCGAGTGGGAGCGTGGCTGTCCGGATTTCTGGAACAAGTACATCACCAAGGGACCTTACAAAGGCAAGCCGCACTCTGGCCGCACCGCTAGCGGCACGAGGCCGCGTGCGCCACAGCCCGGCCTGCTCTCCGTCGACAGCTTGAAGCGGCCGTACATGATCCCGGTGCGCTTGGTGTTTCCGTGGCTGTGGCTCGCCCACGACGGCACCATCGCTGCCGACACCCGGTACTATCCGATGGGCACGCGCATGTTCGTACCCGGCTACGGCTGGGGTCGTGTCGAAGATCGCGGCGGCGCGATCAAGGGCCCGCGCCGCCTCGACCTGTTCTTCAGCTCGCACCGCAAGGCGCGCCGCTGGGGGCGCCGCCAGGTCGAGGTCCGCATCTACGACCCCTAGAAAGCATGCCCCCCTTTGGCAAAAGGAGGCAGTGCCCGAAGGGCACGGGGGATTCGATACCGCGCCGCACCTCGCAGGTGCCTCTCGGAAATCCCCGCGCCTCCGGCGCTGCCCGCTTTGGGAAAGGGGGCGCACACCTTCGTCCCCTTGGGAAGTCAGCGTATACGGTAGATCGCGTCGAACCAGGGCGCGGTGTCGGCCTTCCATCGCGCCATCGCTCGCCAGCTCGCTTTACACAGGCGCTCCTCCCATACCGCCCATCTTTTGGTCGTCTCGTCGGCGAGACGCGTCAGCGTATCCGGCTGCAAATGGATTCGGTCGAATCCGTTGGCAGCCAGCAAGGAGTCGAGCGAGGTTGGCGAGTAGCCCCACAAGTACGGGAAGGCGAGTAGGTTGTTCCACGCCATTGCCGCCAGCAGCGGCCGCCGCCAGCGCGGCGATGCCCGCCGCAACGCGCGATTGAGCACCCGGTAGCAAGCTCCGTTCGGTACCCGCAGCACCAGCAGGCCGCGCGGCCGCAACCAGCGACGCACTGCGGCCAGCGTCGGCCGCGGGTTGGGCAGTTGATCGAAAGTATTCCAGATCGCGACGCAATCTGCCGTTCCCGCCGCGATCGGTGCGTCGGCGGCGGAGCTGCGCATCACCTCGAGGCCGCGCTCGCGGCAGAATGCGGTGACTTCCTCGCCGGGATCGACGCCGATCGCGTTCCAGCCGCGCTCGCGGGCGGCAGCGAGGAAGCCGCCGACGAAGCTGCCGACTTCGACCACCGTCGGCTGCGCTTGCGGCAGAAACGGCCGCAGCTGCTCGACCTTGGCGCGCG
>DASPMH010000537.1:0-6566 GCA_035627175.1 Terriglobales bacterium
GGGATCTGCGCCGACTTGCCGGTAGCGCCGATGAACATCAGCAGGGTGACCACGGTAACGACGCCGAAGCCGAGGAAGAGCTTGCCTTCGAGCAAATGGGCGTGCGCGGCGAGCTCGCGGAAGGTGATCGTCGGATGGCCCACGTCGCTCATCGCCCAGAACAGCAGGAACACCCCGAGCGAGAAGGCGAAGTCACCGACGCGGTTGACGATGAAGGCCTTGCTGCCGGCGCTGGCGTTGTTCCACTCGGAGTACCAGAAGCCGATCAGCGCATAGGAGCAGAGCCCGACCCCCTCCCAGCCGACGAACATCAGCAGCAGGTTGTCGCCGAGCACCAGCACCAACATCGCGAAGGTAAAGAGGTTGAGGTAGGCGAAGTAGCGCCAGTACGCCTTCTCCTCGTGCATGTAGCCGGTCGAGTAGATGTGGATCAGACCGCCGACGCCGGTGATCACCAGGATCATCACCGCCGAGAGCGGATCGACGACGAAGGCGACATCGGCGCGCAGGTTACCGACCTCGATCCAGGTCCAGACATGATCGAGCAGCATGCGCTGCTCGGGCTGCAGGCCGAGCAGTTGCAGGAAGGCGGCGACGGAAACGACGAAGGCGAGGATCACCGGAGCGCAGGCAAGCGCGCTGATCGCGCCCTTGCCGATGCGCTTCTGGATGATCGCGCCACCGAGACCGTTGATCGCGGCGCCGATCAACGGCAGCAGCGGGATCCAGCGCAGATAGGAGACTTCAGTAGCTTCCATGCGCCCTCACTCCCTGTGCCCAAAAGCTGGAACCCTCCGTAGTGCAGGTGTGCGCCCCCTTTCCCAAAGGGGGCAGCGCCCAAAGGGCGCGGGAGATTTCTTGCAGCCTGATCACGACGCCCCAACCATGGTCACGTAGATGCGAGCGCCACCCGCGCCCGGAGAAACGACGACCTGGCGGTCGTCCACCACGAACACAATTGCTGTGGCCGCCGGAGACTGAGCTCGGAAACACCGGGATTGGCCGGTTGGCGCCTCGAAATCCCCCCGCGCCTGCGGCGCGGCCCCCTTTGGGAAAGGGGGCGTAGACCTTAGCATGCTCATCCGCGTAGCGAGTCGGCTGCGTCGACATCGATGGTTTGGAAGGTCTGGTACATGCCGAGGACGATGGCGAGGCCGATCACCGCCTCGGCCGCCGCCAGCATGATGACGAAGATGGCGAAGATCTGCCCGTCGTAGCCGCCGGAGCTGTAGCGGGCGAAAGCGAGGTAGTTGATGTTCGCCGAATTGAGCACCAGCTCGACGCCCATCAAGATGCCGATCGCATTGCGTCGCGTCAGCACGCAGAACAAGCCCAAAAGGAACAGGATCAGGCTGACGATCAGATAATGGTGGAGACCGATCATCAGTCCCTCAGCTCTTTGCGCGACAGCACCACCGCGCCGATCAGCGCGGAGAGGAGCACCACCGAGGCGAGCTCGAATGGCAACAAGTAGTCGGTGAGGAAAAGATTGCCGATATGGGCCGCAGTCGGTCCGGGCGGCTTCACTTCCGCCGCATGCCACTCGGCGCTGGTGACCGCCTTGGCCATCACCGCGCCGACGACGGCGATTGCCGCCAGCGCGGGCAAGCTGCCGACAGCGCGATTGGAGATGCGGATGTCGCCGATGCGATGGGTCAACATCACGGCAAACAGCAGCAGCACCAAGATGCCGCCGACGTAGAGCAGCACCTGTACCAGCGCGATGAAATCGGCGGCGAGAAAGATGTAGAGGCCGGCAACTCCGAGGAAGGTACCCATCAACGAGAAGGCCGAGTAGACGATGTTGCGCGAGAAGGCGACGCCGCCGGCCGACACGACGGTCAACCCTGCGATGAGGAAGAACACCAGGTCCGACAGCGACGGCGCGCTCATGCCGCCTCCGCCTTGGGGTCGGGCTTGTCGCCGCCGACCGGCTTGTTGCTCTCGGGGGTGGCGAACTCTTCGACGTAGATGTTGCCGCGCTCGAGGATCGGAATGATCTCAGGATCGGTCTCGCCGGTCTTCTTCGGCTTGTAGGCGACCACCGGGTCCTTGATGAAGCGGCGGATCAAGCTCTCGAGCGAGTAGTCGGCGCCCTCGAACTCCGGGGTGTGATGGATCGATCCGGTAGGGCACGGCTCGCTGCACAGGCCGCAGTACATGCACTTGGCCATGTCGATGTCGAAGCGGGTCATCACCATGCCGCCGGCGTCCTTGTCCTTCTTGACGTCGATGACGATGCAGTCGATCGGGCAGGCCCGCTCGCAGGCGAGGCATCCGGTGCAGATCTCGAGATCGACCTCGAGGATGCCGCGGTAGCGGAAGGGCAACGAATCCTGCACCCGCACCGGCATGCGGTCGGGGTATTGGATCGTCGTCGGCTTGCGCACGAAATGCGAGAAGGTCACCGCCATTCCTTCGAAAATGGTGGTGCAGGTATCGATGATGTTGCGCAGATAACTGGTTTTCTTCCGCATGATCACCTCAGGACAAGGGGCTCAGCACCAGCTGGTTGCGCTCGCGGACGCGGGCGCGGCGGAGGTGGAACAAAACCCGGCGGAAGAAGTAGAGCACCAGCACCGTGCCGAGCAGCGTCATCGCATAAGCGACGGCGCGGCTGACGAACCCGCCCGGGGTGACCAGCAGCATCCACAGCGCGACCAGCAGCACGTTGGCGAAGGTGATCGGCACCAGGTACTTCCAGCAGATCGACATCAGCTGATCGACGCGCACCCGTGGCAGGGTCGCGCGGATCCACATCGCCACCAGCACCCAGAAATACGACTTGGCGAAGAAGACGACGAACTCCAAGATCGTCTGCAGCACGACGTTGTCGGTGATCGGCGGGATGTGCCAGCCGCCGAGGAACAAGGTCGTCGCCAGCGCGCCGATGATGTACAGGTTGCCCCACTCGACCATGAAGAAGATCAGGTAGCGCACGCCCGAGTACTCGGTGACGAAGCCGGCAACCAGCTCCGACTCGGCTTCGGGTAAATCGAACGGGGTGCGGTTACCTTCCGCCAGGGCCGCGGTGAAGAAGGTGAAGAAGGCGACGAAGGTGAAGGGATTGGCGAACAGCAGCCAATCCTGCGGCATCCAGCCCTGGTAGCGGATGATCTCGTTCATGTTGAGGCTGCCGGTCAGCAACACCACCGGCATTATCGAAAGCCCGGCGGGGATCTCGTAGCTGACGATCTGCGCCGCGGCACGGATCCCGCCGATCAACGACCACTTGTTGTTCGAAGCCCAGCCCGCCACCAGGATGCCGACGACCACCAACGAGGTCACCGTCAGGATGTAGAGCAGGCCGAGGTTCATGTCGGCGGCGACCAGACGGCTGCCGAACGGAATCGCCGCAAAGGCGGCGACGAAGCCCATGATCACGATGTACGGGGCGAGCCGGAACAGCCAGGGATCGGCATCGGCGGGGACGATGTCCTCCTTCATCACCAGCTTCACCCCGTCGACCAGCCACTGCAGGATACCCTGGGGTCCGACGCGGTTGGGTCCGACGCGGTTATGGATGCGCGCCCAGACGCGGCGCTCGACGAAGGTGGTCGCGCCGGCGACGTTCAGAATGAAGACGAACACCACCACCGCGCCAACCGCGAGCATACCGAGGAGATAGACGACCTCGGTCGGTAGACCGGCGAAGTAGCCCCCGGCGATCAGACTGTCGAGATACTGCTGCATGTCCTAGTCACCGCCCCCCGACGCCGGCCTTCAGCGGTCCACCTCGGGCGCGACGATATCGAGGCTGGCGATCACCGCCACCAGGTCGGCCAGCATGATTCCCGAGCTGATCGCGTCGATGATGCTCATCGCGGCAAACGAGCCGGTGCGAATCTTGACCCGGTAGGGAAACTCGCTGCCGTCGGAGACGACGTACCAGCCCATGTCGCCGCGGGCGCTCTCGACGCGGATGAAGACATCGCCCGCCGGCGGCTTGAACTTGCGCGGCACCTTGGCGATCACCGGCCCCGGCGGAATCTGGGCGAAGCACTGGCGCAGAATCTTGACGCTCTCGTTCATCTCGCGGATGCGCACGATGTAGCGGTCGAAGCAGTCGCCGACGGTGCCGAGCTCGCCCTTGCCGACCGGAACCTGAAAGTCGAGCTCGCGATAGATCGAATACGGATCGTCGCGGCGGACGTCGTAGCTGACGCCCGAGGCGCGCAGGTTCGGGCCGGTCAGGTTGTAGTTGATCGCCTTCTCCGCCGAGATCGGACAGACGTCGATCAAGCGCTCGACGTAGATCTTGTTGTAGGTGATCAGGTCCTCGAACTCGCGCGCCGCCAGCTCGAAGTTGTCGAGGAAATCGATGCTACGCTCGACGAAACCCGGCGGCAGATCCCAGGCGACGCCGCCGATGCGCATGTAGTTGTAGGTCAGCCGGGCGCCGCAGAGCTCTTCGAGCAGATCGTTGATCTTTTCGCGCTCGCGGATGGCGTGGAAGAAGGGCGTGGTCGCGCCGATGTCCAAGATCATCGTGCCGACCGAGAGCAGATGGCTGGCGATGCGGTTGAGCTCCGAGGCGATCACCCGGCAGTACTCGCCGCGCTTGGGCACTTCGATGTTCGCCAGCTTCTCGCAGGCCATGCCCCAGCCCTGATTGCAGAACATCGCCGCGACGTAGTCGACGCGATCGGTGTAGGGCATGAAGCCGTGGTAGCCGACCTTCTCGGAGATCTTCTCGATCGAGCGGTGCAGGTAGCCGATGTCGGGGATCGCCTGCCGCATCACCTCGCCGTCGGCCTTGACGACGAAGCGCAGCACCCCGTGCGTGCTCGGGTGCTGCGGTCCCATGTTCAGGGTCATCTCTTCGGTCTCTAGACCCTGCGTGCCCTCGCGCTCGACTTCGACCTCGAATCCAGCCAACCCCATCTTCACCCCATGCCGCTAGCGCAGCAGACTTTCTCGTCGCGTGCTGATGCCGTGGTATTCGACCGGCTCGACGTAATCCTTGCGCAGAGGATGGCCGATCCAATCCTCCGGCAGCAGGATCCGCCGCAGGTCGGGATGGCCGGTGAAGCTGACCCCGAGCAGGTCGTAGGCTTCGCGCTCGTGCCAGTTGGCCGCCTTCCAAATGCTCTCGACCGACGGCACCACCGGGTTGTCGCGATCGGCGTTGACCTTGAGAATCAGCCAGTGGCGGTGGCGGTAGGAGAACAGGTGGTAGACGAGCTGGATGTGATTCTCGGCTTTGTAATCGAGCGCACTGAGGTTGGAGAGGCTGTCGAAAGCGAGGTCCGGATCGTCGTGGACGAATCGGGCGACGTCGGCGATCAGCGGAGGCTCGACGAAGATCCACGGGTCTTTGACCTCGAGCCGGGACTCGCCGATGCCCGAGCCGAAGGATTGGCTCAGTCGCTGATGGATCGCCGCCGTTTCCATCACCAGCCGCTAGGCCGCCTCCACCTGGGCGCTGCTGCGCACCAGCCACTTCTCGTTCATCATCTTCTCTTGCAGCTTGAGAATGCCCTCGGTCAGAGCCTCGGGTCGCGGCGGGCAGCCGGGAATGTAGACGTCGACCGGAATCACCTTGTCGACACCATCGCACACCGAGTAGGCGAGTTGGAACAGACCGCCGCAGTTGGCGCAGCTACCCATCGAGATGACGTAACGCGGCTCGGGCATCTGCTCGTAGAGAATCTTGGTGCGCAGCGCCATCTTCATCGTCAGGGTGCCGGCGACGATCATCAGATCGGATTGCCGTGGCGCCGCCCGCGGCGCGGTTCCGAAGCGGTCGACGTCGGCGCGCGGCCCCTGCGTCTGCATCATTTCGATGGCGCAGCAGGCGAGCCCGAACAGCATCCACCAGACCGAAGACTTGCGAGTCCAATTGAGTAGCTGGTCCGCCTTGGTAGTCAGGACCATTTCCGGCATCGAGTTGACGAGAGACATCGAACGCTCCTTGGGAGGCGGCTAAGCCGCGTCCTTCATCGGCTCGTCCTGCTCCTCGATCGGTGCCAATCGCTTGAGCCAGTCGAAGTCGCCCTTGGCCCAGACATACACCAACCCCACCAACAGAATGGCGAGGAATACGAGGATCTCGGCAAACACGAACCAACCTTGTCCCTGCTCGACCCACGACCGGAAGACCAGTGCCACCGGCAGCAGGAAGGCAATCTCGACCTCGAAGACCAGGAAAATCAGCGCGACGATGTAGAAGCGGATGTTGAAGTTGAGCCAGGCGCTACCCGTCGGCGGCTCGCCGCACTCGTAGGTCGTCAGCTTTACGGGATCGGGATTTTGCGGACGCAGGAATTTGCCGAGCGTCAGCATCAGCATCACGAACGCAATCGCGAGCAAGAAGAACACCCCGACAGTAGCGAAGTGAAACAACATAGCTTTGTGCTGAGACTGACCGGAGCCGCAGCTAACACGTCCCTTGTTCGCAAGTCAACGCGCCGGCGCCGCGATTGATCAGGTCAGAGGCCACAAACGAAGCAGCCTTTCTGAATTGACCGGCACCAACATTTTGTCCCTTATACACGCCCCTTCCCAAAGCGCTGATGCCTTCCGCCGGCGCAAGGCATCAGCGCCGCAGGTGCGGGGATTTCTGC
>DASPMH010000538.1:0-3200 GCA_035627175.1 Terriglobales bacterium
ATCGCCCCCGAGCAGGTCGGCTACATCAATGCCCACGGTACCTCGACGCCGTACAACGACACCAACGAGTCACAGGCGATCCGTCGAGTCTTCGGCATCCATGCGGGCAAGATCGCGGTCAGCTCGACCAAGTCTATGACCGGACACACGCTCGGTGCCGCCGGGGGTATCGAAGCTGCCTACACGGTGTTGACTCTGTCGCACCGGATGCTGCCGCCAACCATCAACTACGAGGTCGCCGATCCCGAATGCGACCTCGACTACGTGCCCAACAGCGCGCGTCCGGCGCCGGATCTCGACGTCGCCATCTCCAACTCCTTCGGCTTCGGCGGAACCAACGCTTGCCTGGTGTTTCGCCGTTGGCCGGATTCGGCAGAAGAGACTCGGTGATGGTGAAGCTCGAAGAATTGTTTCAGCGTCGCTTGCTGGTCGTCGTCGGCAAGGGCGGTGTCGGCAAGACGACGGTCGCGTGCGGCCTCGGCCTCGCTGCGGCCCACCTCGGCAAACGGGTTCTGATTGCAGAAGTCGACGGTATGGGGCGAGCCGCGACTCTGTTGGGGATCGAGCCCGGCGCGATCGGAGAAGCCCGCCCGGTCCGCAATCACCTCTCGGTGATGTCGGTCGAGGGCAGCGCCGCACTGATGGAATATTTGCAGATCATCGTGCCGATCAAGCGCGTGCTGCAACTGGTCTTCGCCAGCCGTATCTACCATTACTTCGTCGCCGCCGCACCCGGGCTGAAGGAGCTGATGACGATCGGCAAGATCTGGTACGAAGCCGAGCGCATCGACGAAGATACCGGCGAGCCGCTGTGGGATTTGGTGGTGCTCGACGCTCCCGCGACAGGCCATTCGTTGCAGTATCTCGGCATGCCACGCGCGGCACATTCGGTCTTCCGCGCCGGGCTGGTAGGCAACGAAAGCCAACGCCTGATGGACCTCCTCTCCGACCCCGAGCGGTGCGCCGTCAATCTGGTCACTACGGCCGAAGAAATGCCGGTCAATGAGACCCTGGAGATGTACGAACGTTTGCGCGGCGAGCTGGCGATGCCGCTCGGTTGGCTGTTCGTAAATCGCGTGCATCATGTCGAGTGGACAGGCGCCGATCTGGCAGAGGTAGAACGAGTAGCGGCGGAGACCCGAGTTAAATCCGAGCGCGATCTGTTGCAGGAAACGATCAGTCGTGCCCGCGAAGAGCAGGGCTGGGCTGCGATCAATGCGGAGTATCTCAACCGCCTGCGTGGCTCGATCGCCATGCCTCTCATCGAGATCCCCTACGAGTTCGCCGAAGAGTTCGGCGCCGCCGAGGTGCAGCGCATCGCTGCGGTGATGCGCGCCGCTCAGCCGCAGGGATCGTAGAGCGATGACCCTCGAACAGATCATCGCGGCGCACAAGATCGTCATTTGCGCCGGCAGCGGCGGCGTCGGCAAGACCACCACCGCTGCTTCGATCGCCGTCTTGGCCGCCTCACAGGGACGGCGCGTGGTGGTGATGACCATCGATCCGGCCAAGCGATTGGCGAACGCCTTGGGTCTACAATCCCTGGGCGGTTCCTTGGTCGAGGTGCCGCTCGACGACGAGGGACACAACCTCAGCGCGATGATGCTCGATCAGAAGGGCGCATGGGATGAGCTCGTCGATCGCCATGCCCCCTCGCCCGAGGTTCGCGACCGCATCCTGGAGAATCATTTCTACCAGAACCTCTCTCAGACATTCGCCGGTTCCCAGGAGTACATGGCGATCGAGCAGCTCTGCGAGCTCTACGATCGCGGCCAATTCGACCTGATCGTCGTCGATACGCCGCCGACGCGCCACGCTCTCGATTTTCTCGAGGCGCCGCAGCGGCTCGCCGATTTTCTCGATCGCAATGTCGTCAAGTGGTTCGTCCGGCCATACTTCTCCGCAGGTTGGTCGACGATGCGCTTCGTCAATCGCACCGCCGGGTTCCTTTTCAAGCGGCTCGAAGATGCCACCGGCGTTTCGGCGCTGGTGGAGGTCTCGGAGTTCTTCACCGCGATGAGCAGCTTGTTCGAAGGATTCGAGCCGCGCGTGCGCCGTGTCTACGAGCTCTTGCGTTCGCCGGAGACGGCCTTCGTTCTCGTCGCCAGCCCCGAAGAGCAGGTGTTGCGAGAGGCGGAGTTCTTCACCAGCAAGGTTGCCGAGCTCGGTATGGCGCTGCGGGCTGTCGTCTTCAACCGCGTCCATTGGGAGGCGCGCAGCGCGCGCCGCCGCGGCAAGGAGAAGCTCGATGTCCGCGCGCTGCTGGCGAATCGCGATATCGCAGCGCCGCTAGCCGAGGCCCTGGCGGTCAACTTCGATCGTTATGAAGCGATCGGTCGCGGCGACGCCCTACGGATGGAAGCCTTCCGCAACGCGTTGCCGCAGTCGGTCGTGGTGCTCGAAGTGCCGAACTTCAACACCGACATCCATAGCGTCGAGGGCTTGAAGGCGATGCACCCCTTTCTACGGGGGCGGCACGATACCCGTCAGCAGTAGTGGCTGCGACGTTTCACCGCCACCTCGCGCTCGAGATAGAAGATCTCGACCTTCTCGAAATTGTTGTCCTTGCGGACGAATTTATGACCGCGCAGGTTCATCCGCACCAGGCCGAGGTCGGGGCGATTGGCAAGGTCTTCCTTGCCGGTGATCTCGGTGCTGGCGAAGACCGTATCGCCCGCAAAGATCGGCGCGGTGTGTTTGCCGGTGACGTAGCGCACGTCGCCGAGGGCATTGTCGCTGGTGTCGGGCGAAGATAGGCCGAGGCAAAGATTGAACGGAATGCCACCGAAGACGATCAGCTGGCCACCGAGGTACTTCTCGGGGTTCTGATCGATCATGTGTTGGTTGCAGTGCACCTGTGAGGTGTTGTCGAGCATCGCCGTCAGCGCTACGTGCTCGCTGGTCATGACCCGCCCGCGCCAATGTTGCAGCGTGTCACCGGGTTGGAAGTCTTCAAAGTAGGTGTCGGCGTTGGTCAGATGCGCCAGCTCGCCGTAGCGATTGCCGGCATCGTAAGCGGGCAGGCGCAGCTCGCATTCGACGTACGGAGCCTGCACCGTCGGCGCGTCATCCACTTTGGCCTCGACACTGCCCTTCCACACCTGCACCTTGCGCTCATAGGTCAGCACCACCTCGTCATTCTGATTGCGGCCGGTGGTCTGCACGTGGACCACGCCGAGATCCGGCTGCTTGCTGGACGC
>DASPMH010000539.1:0-13276 GCA_035627175.1 Terriglobales bacterium
ACCGCCCGGGTCAAGATCAACGGGGAGAAGCCGCTGCCGATCATCGCCTCGAGGCAGCTGCGGGTGATGCGATACTTGCGCTCGACCGGTTGATACGGGTCGGTCAGGATCGGGCTCATGCGCACGATGCCGGGTCGGTAACGCGGCAGCTCGCGCCGCAAGACCTCTGCGGCGTTGATCTTGACGTCGAGCCGATTGCCCCACGGCATCTCCGCCAGTCCCTGCATGCCCCACGACAGATCGGCACGCTCGGAGACGTAGCAGAACTGACAGGCGATCATGCAGCCGACATAAGGGTTGATGTAGTAGTTGCCGTCGCCTTCTCGAAAGAGGACGCGCTCGACGAGGATCTCGCGCACCGCCGTGCGGCGATCCGCAGCCGGTCGCGCGATTACCGGCAGCAGGTGCTCGCGGCCTCGCAAGATGCGCACTACCGCGGCGACGAAGCGGCGCTCGTGGGCGGTCAGCGCGGCGGCATGGTCGAAGTTGATGCGGGCGCAGACGTTGAAGCGGGCGCTGCGATCGAAGCACGGCCGGGTGTCGTCGCGCGGCTCGATCTCGATCAGCAGCACCCGGCCGGCGAAGTGAACATACAATGAGATGCCTTGCTCGACGTCCCAGCTGAGCACCTCGAAGGCGTCGCTGCGGGTCTTCGGGTGCAACACCGGAGCGAGCAGCTGCTCGACCTGCGCGTCGAGCTCGCGGC
Source organism: Terriglobales bacterium (assembly GCA_035627175.1). GTDB lineage: Bacteria > Desulfobacterota > Binatia > HRBIN30 > HRBIN30 > DASPMH01. The sequence goes on from DASPMH010000539.1 coordinate 707, forward strand.
GGACCGGCGCCGACTTCACCGAATCCCTCGCGGCCGTTCGAGCAGCAGGATCCATTCGTTGCTGGTGGCGAGACCGGCGGGCCGGTGATGTTTGACGGTCAGTCCCCAGCGCCGCGCGTAGGGCAGGATCGCCTCGCTGGTGACGTCGCGGAAGTGCTGGTGCCCGGCATCGGCAGCGCGATCGGCGGCGGCGACCTGCTCCGGCCGGCGCAGCATGGCGAAGGCGGTGGTTTCGACCAGCAGCAACTCGCCACCCGGGGCGAGCAGCTCGGCCATGCGTCCGATCGAATGGTCGAGATCGCGGACGTGATTGAGCGAGCGCAGGCTGAGGATGTGGCGGAAGCTTGCCGGTCGAGCGCGGAAGCTTTCGATGTCCCCGAGCAACAGCTGGGCTTCGGGCAAAGCCGCGCACAGGCGATCGAGGCTGCGCGCCTCGGGGTCGAGTCCGATGTACTCGACCATGCCGGCGCGTAGCAGAGGCGCGAGTTGATCGCGATAGAGCTGCTCGCCGCAGCCGACGTCGAGAACGCGGCCGCGCAGCCCCGCGATGTATTTGGCGATCCAGGCTTCTTCGGTGGCGAACGGCGGAGCCTCGACGACCTGAAAGCGGCGGCCGCAGCGCTCGGTTCGGTCGCAATCGGCACAGATCGGATCGGGACGAACCCGTCGCATCCCGTCGATGAAATCATCGAGCACGCCCGGGGCGGCCCGATCGAGAAAGAGATGGCTCACGCGGTTCTTGATGCGCTCGATTTCGCTCTCGCTGAAATCGGCGGTGTCGCTGCGGTAGAGACGCACCCGCTCGGCGCGGTGAAGCCAGAGAGAGCGGATTGGCGCGTCGGTGCGATCGGAGAGCTCGCAACTCGCGGCGTCGCCGGCAGCGGCCACCTCGAGGCCAGTGTCGAGGAAATTGAAGGAGTTGGCCACGGTGTGCAGCTCGTCCCGCGGTGCCGTATCGCCGTTGGCACCGAGGCACGTCGCTGTCGGGTCGACGGCCAAAAACGTCGCCGGCGTCGGCAGGGACAGGCCGATATCGCGGCCAGCGCCCTCGAAGGCGATCGACGGAGCTCCGGCTCGGTCGTTCACGGCGATCTGGCGAAGACGAGAGACGAGCTGCGGATCGCGCTCGAGCCGGCGCCGTGCGGCAGCGTCGACGACAATGGTCAGCTGCACTGCCGGCGAGCCGATCGCCGCGCGCAGCGGTTCGATCTCGTCGATCACTGCCGTCAGCTCGCGACCGCGGCTGTGCAGCGCGACATCGACGCTGCAGTCGCCGTCGCTCTCCGCCAGCCAATCGTGCAGGCCAGCGAGAACCTGACGGAAGCTCCCGGGCACCGCGGTGGCGCGGTCGTGCTCCTCGCCAATACCGAACACCTGCAGCCGCAGGTAGCCGACACCGCTGCGCCGTAGCTTGTCGCGCACCTGCGGATAGATCAGCGGACGCCCGGTGGTGACGATCCCGGAGACACAACCGAAAGCGCGAATCGTCGCCAACAGTCGCAGCAGATCGTCGCGCAGGAACGGCTCGCCGCCGGCGAGTACAACCAGTCTCTGCGGTTCGATACCGGTCAGCGCGCGCTGCAGCGCGGCGGCATCGACGCCTGCAGGGGCGGCCTCGCGATCGATCGGGCAAGCGGCGCAGCCGCAGCTGCAGCTCGCGCCGGTCCAGATGAGCAAAGTGTCGGATCGTGGCCTCATGCGGTGGGAAAGCTCGGCACGGCGAGCTTTCCGGTCGAGTGCCACAGCCCCAGCGGAGAGTCCACCGGCAATGCTCGCAGCCGGCCGGAAATCCCCTTCCCAAAGGCGGGGGATTTCTGGCTCGGCCAGCCACGAAGCTAGATCGGTTGCAGCCGCTGGCAGGGCCGCGTACTTCCCCGCGATGCCCGCCGCCATCGACCGCCGCTGCGCCGCCATCGGCCTGGTCACAGTCGCTCTGGCGAACCTGCTGTTCTTGCGGGGACTGGCGCAGGCGATCGATCCGATGCTGTCGATGGACCCCTACTACATCGCCAAGGCGCGTCAGCCGCTCGCAGAGATCGTCGCTGGCGGCGCAGCCTGGGGACCGCTCTACGCTCTGTGGCTGAAGCCGTGGGTCGCCGCGCTCGGTGATCCGCTGCGGGTCTACACCGCCAACGTCTGCGCCCTGTCGGTGCTCGTCACCGTCTTGCTGTATCTTCACCTGCTCTTGCTGACTCGGCGCGCCGCGGTAGCGACCGGCGGCGCCGCCCTGTTCCTGATCAGCGATTTGAATGTCCCGCTGTTCAGCAAGGTCAGCGCCTTTGCCGTCGCGGTGCTGTTGGCCGGATGGATCGCGGCGCAGCTGGCGACGAGCGCGGCGTGGCGCGGCAGTCTCGCCGCGGCGGCAATCCTGCTCGCCGGCTACGCGCGACCCGAGCTCTATCCTGCCAGCCTGATCCTGTTGGCGCTGATGTTGGTGATTCCCTCGGGCTGGAGCGCCGGCTCTCGGAGCCGGCCGGGGTGGTGGGGGACGCGGCAGGCTAGGCGCGCTCGGAGAGCGCGCGCTACAGCGGCGGTGTCTCTGTTGTTGGTTGGGCTGGCGCTTACCGTGGGGCTTCCGATCGGTGGCGGCGACCGGGGGGAGGGGCGGCTGTTGCAAGCGTTCCGCGAGCACTTCGCCTGGAGCTGGAACGAGTGGCACGACAGCCGGGTCGACTTCCAGACCATCTGGCAACGAGAGCTCGGCGGTGCGACGTCGCTGACTGAGGCACTCGCCCACAAACCTGCCGCTGTGCTGCGTCACGGCATCGGCAACGCCGCCGGCATCTTGCGCTTCCTTACAACGCAAGCCTTCGACCACTACCCGGTCGTCCGGTCCGCCAGTCAGCTCGAAAATGCCGCCACCACCGCAGCCGTGCTGGCCTTGGCTGCGGCATTCGCCTTCAAGCCCCCTTTGCGGCGGCGCTGGTGGGCATCGCCGCATGGGTGGCACGCTCTGGTGGCCTGCTGTAGTGTCGCCGCCGCGGTGGTCATCCATCCGTCAGCGCACTACCTGATCTTCCTCGCCGTCACCTTGCTGGTGGCCGCGGCCGCCGCGGCAGCACGCTGGCTTCCGCCTTTGCCGTCCTCTCCTCTCGCGGCCTGGGCCGCGGCGCTGGCCTGCCTGCTTCTCGTGCCGCGTCCTTTCACCGCGGCGCCTGCCGGCGCGCGCAAGGTCACCGACACCGTGCACTTCGTTCGGAGCCTCAACCTGGCTGCGCCGGTGCGCGTGCTCACCGCCAACGACGGCTTGGCCAATCTCCTCGGCGAAGGTTTCGAAGAGGTCAGACTGTGGCAGAAGGGATCGCAGCCGCTGAGCGATTACCTGCATGAGCAAGACATCGCGCTGGTCGTCGCGCTCGAGCTGCAGCATCAAAGCTTCGCGGTCGGCGATCCCAGTTGGACCTGGTTCCAGAACGCACCTGAGACGGCCGGCTATGGTCGCTTGGCAGTGCCAGGTCATCCGCGGGTAGGGGTGTTCGTGCGGCGGGGGACCGGAGAAAGGCTAGGGGGCGAAGAAGCCGAAGGGGGTGTTGGTAGCAAGGCGATGGAAGGTCCATGGCCTGCCGTGGCGATCGCGCGGTAGCTCGGCTTCGGGTAGGGCGCGCACATGCCAGGGCCGCGCTTCGCCGCGCAGGGCAAGACATTCGGGTCGCATCCCGGTCGGGCTCACGGTCTCGCCTTCGCTCCATGAGACACACGCCAGCCCTAGGTAGATCAGCCGCAGACCGGCGTGGTCTTCGATGGCAGGATCGCCGCTGAACACGACTTGCCCAGGCACCAGTAGGAAATCGGGGAAGTCCGGGATCACCCGGGCACCCTCGAAGCGGCCGCGAGGGATGATCACCAGAGCGTTCGGCGGGATACGCGCCGCGGCTTCACGGATCAGTCGGTACTCGAAGGTGACCGGATCGGCGGGCTGGCGTTGGGTGAAGGAGGGCAGGGCTAGCAGAGCCGCGATCGCAACGGCGCGGAACACCCAGGCCACCCGCCCGAGCCAGCCGGTGGCGAGCCAAAGGCCGGCGACGGCGAAGGCAACCAGCAGCGGTAGCAGCGTGCCTTGATAGCGAATCGCGTCGGAGCTGCAGGCGGTCACCGCAAACAAGGGAATGGCGACGATCGCTGCGGCGAGGACCGAGCCGATCAACCACAGCACCCGGCGGCGCAACAACGCCCCCACCACCCACGCGCCGAGCAATGGCACCAGGACCGGCGAAACCCAGCTGGGGTCGACGAACAGATTGCGATCGATCAGGCCCAAGCGAGCCTCACCGAGCAAGCCGACGGTCGAGCCGCGATCGCGGCGGATCAGCATCTCCCAACTTCCGAACAGCTGCGCCGCCGCAACTGCTAGCAGCAGCGCCGCACAGGCCCAGGCGAAGCGACTGAAACGCAGCGGCGACCGTCCGACCAGCAGCCAGGCGAGTCCGAGCGCCGCCGGCCAGGCGGTCATCGCGGTGTGCGACAAAGTCGCCAGTGCCGCGGCCAGCGCCGCGCCGGCCAGCAGGGCACGGTCGCCGGTCGCGCCCGCCCCCAGCAGCAAAGCCAGCGACCACGGCAGCAGCGCGCCAGGGATGGCCAGCGCCGAGCCGGACAGAGCGACCATCGCCGACAGCGGCAGGAATGCCAGCACCAGACCGGCCGCGAGTGCAGCGCTGGCGGAGGCCGTCCACGCCGCCACCAACAACGCCACGCCCGCCGCGGCGGCAGCCATGCCGATGCGGCTGATCGCGAAAGGGTGGATTGTCCCGGTCGCAGCACGCTCGCTGGCGGCGATCAGCCATTGCAGTGCGATCGCGCCCCGTCCGTGAAGATATGGGGCGACGCCGTTGGCGCGACCGCCCCAGGGCGTCAGCACCTCACGCGCTTCGCGCCAGGCATGGCCGTTGGCGTGCAGCGGCTCGTCGGGACGTTGCCAGTACAGCATCGCCGCAACCATCGCGCACAGTGCGACCACCAGCAGCAAACGGGCGCCGCCGATGCCGAGACGCCCGGCCCGCCAGGTGAGAGCCGGCAAGGCTGCGGTCAGTACGATCCACGCCGCCTGGACCAGGCGGGTGATCCAGTCGGGTCCGGTCACCTCCACGCCGGCGCAATGGCAGAGCCTTGCCGGCGGGGCAATCTGGACTCGCAACGGCAACTGTGAAACCTAAGCCCGATGCGTCTTTTGGTAGGATTCCTCGCGCTCGCGAGTCTCGCCGGCGGTGGCGAGGCAGCGGCAGCCACTCCGACGGAACCGCCGCCGGCGGCGACGATCGCCAGCAGCGAGCCGGAAGCGGTCATCCCACCGGGTAAGGAGAACCTACTGGCGGAGATGCTCGGCATGGGAGTCGATCTGCCCGGCAATTGTAAGTTCAGCGGAGCGCAGGCCGACTACATTCTCATCCGCAGCACCTACCGCTGCGGCAACGACGACATCGATATCGAGCTGCGCCATCCCGACAAGGTGCCGGCGTCGACATCGCAGACGGATTCCTTCGCCATTGTTGTCACCTCCGGCACGGCGCCGCCGGCGCTGGTCGAGGCGCTGCTCGAGCGCATCCGCGCCCGCGAGGACGGCTTCGAGTGGAGCTGGGTCGGCGGTTCGGCGCATTCGTTCTCGTTCGTGCAAGCGGCGGTGGCGGTAGCCGTGTTGTGGTTGGCGGTGGCGGCGCTCTGGCTGCTCTTCCGCCGCCGGCGGGCCGCCGACAACCGCGCCGGATCCTTCTAGAGGCGCGCTCTGGAGCAGCCCGAGCGCAGCCGAGACGACCGCGGTCCCTGGCGCACCAAGGGCGCCGCGGCCGCGATCCTGGTGCTCTTGTCGTGCCTCGCCAGCCACGGAGCTCTGCGTCAGACGGGTGCCGCGATCCAGGCGCTGTTGTCGAACCAAGGATGGTTCGACCTGATTGCGCCGGCGGCAGCGTTGCTGGCGTTTCTAGTCGTCGCCGTGATCCTCGCCGAGATAGCGATCGGCCTGTCGCACGGCCAGCGCCGGCTGAGGATCGCGCTGGTACTGATCCCGCTGGTCTACCTCTGGCTCGGGTGGCAAGCGGCGATCCTCTTCGACCCGCTGCATCAGTTCGGCTCGATTTCCACCTACGAGCCGGGCAGCAGCTGGACCGATAACTACCCGCAGCGTCCGGCGATCAGCTACCGCAACAACAGCCTCGGCTTCCGCTGGCCGGAGATCACCGAAGCGAAACCCGCCGGAGTCCTGCGCCTCACACTGATCGGCGATTCGTACGTTTACGGCGTCGGGGTCCGCCGCCGCGGTACACTGTCGGCGCAGCTGACCAACGAGCTGGCGCGGCGGTGGCCGCGGCAGTCCTTCGAAGTGCTCAATCTCGGCCTGCCGGGGAATAATCTCGCCTCGCACGTCGAGCTCGCCGGCATCGCGGCGGTGCGGCTGGAACCGGACGTGATGATCCTCGCCCTGACGCTGCCGAACGATCTGAGTCGATGGGACGAGCAGGACGCCCGCCGCGATGCGCGCCGGCCGAGCTTGTTGAGCCTAGGACAATTCTTGCTCGGCAATGGGGCGCATTCGCTGTTGGTGTCGGCCCGGCTGGAGGAGTCGGTTACGCCCGCCGGAATCGAACTCTTCAGCCGCCAGCTGACGCGTCTCGAGCATCTGCGGCCGGCGCCGCTGGTCGCCGCCTTCGCCTTCTTCCATTGGCCGCCGGCGATTCGCCAGCGGCTCGAGCACAGCAGCTTGCTGGTCGTGCCCGATCGCACCACCTCTCCGGCGGACTTTATTCCCGGCGACGGGCACCCGACCGCCGACGGCAATGCCCGCTCGGCCGCCGCCATCGCCGAAGCGCTGGCGAACGACGCTCGCTGGCAGGAGATGCTGGCATCCCAGCAGCGAGCGGAGTAGCTGCCGCCCGGCTGCACCGGATTCGTCGTTGACGGACCGGATGACTCATGCGCAATGTAGCCGCCGAGCCGGCCCCGGGCGGTCCTGGCGGCCGATATCCCACACCATGCGAGCAGACGAAGCTGCAACGCCGCACCCCGGCCGTCTGTACAAGCGGCAGGTTCCGGTCGAGCTGCCGATCACCCCGGCGAGCGCGGCGCTGTTCCGCTTCGGCGAGCAGTGCAACAACCACTGCCCGATGTGCAGCAATACCGGCGATCCGGCCTTGTTCTTCCACAACACCGAGGAGCTCCTGCGGCGGGCAGCGTTCCTCCACGCGAGTGGGTTCCGGCGGGTAGTGGTGACCGGCGGCGAGCCGACGATCCATCCCGGCTTCTGGCGGATCATCGACGAGCTCCGCTCTTTGGATATGGTGTGGGACACCAACACCCACGGCCGCTCGTTTGCGCAGTCTTCTTTCACCGATCGTGCCGTCGCTTCCGGATTGCAGCGGGCTATCGTCTCCCTCCATTCGTTTGACCCTTCCGTCAGCGCCGCAATTTTCGGCGCCAGCGAGCAGGCCCACCAGGAGACGGTCGCCGGAATCGATCGGCTGCTCGCTGCCGGTATCGAGGTGATCGTCAATTGCGTCCTCAGCCGGCTCAATCTGCATCAGCTCGACGACTACTTGCGGATCGGCGCGGCGCGTTGGCCGCGGGCGAGCTTCAAGCTGGTCTTCCCCTCGACCCTGGGAAAGGGCGGGAAGTGGCCGGAGATTGTTGGGCTGAGACTTGCCGACATCGCTGAGCCGATCCGTCGCGCTCGCGCTGTGGCAAAGGCGGCGGGGATCGAGCTGTGGTTCGAATCGCTACCCAATTGCGTCATCGGTGATGCCGAGATCGTCAACTACGGCCGCTCGACCTTCGGCGAGAGCCACTATCTCGATGACGCCAGCGGCGAGCACATCTACTCGATGCGCCACATCGAAGCCGAGATCTTCGCCTTCGGTGAGAATTGCCGAAAATGCGTCGCGGCCCGGCGCTGCTCGGGCGTATCGCATACCTACGCGACGAGTCACGGCCTCGACGAGTTGGTGCCCTTCCTGACGCCGTCCTCGGCCGCCACCTTGCGCCGGCAGCTACACTCGGAGCCCATGGCATGACCGAATCGATCGAGTTTCACACCGAGCTTTACCGCCGCGATGCGGTCGAGACGGCCGTGCGCAAGTATCAGGGGCAGGCGCAGATCTCGCTCGCGCAGTCCGGCGCGCATCTGGTCGCCTCGCTCGCCGCCGCGGGTGGAAGCGATCTGCAAGCGCTGCGCGACGCCCTTTGCAACGAAGCGTTCTCCGCAACCGTGCGCGGCTTGCGCTCTCAGCATGCTGAAGCAGGCAAGGCCGAGAACGCCGCCGAGACCGCGCCGCCCTGGCCGCTGCTGGCACCGTATCAGGCGGGCAGCGGGCTCGGTCTCGGCTGGGTGCTCGAATCGCTTGGACCGGTGCGCAGCGGCGCCGCCAGTCTGGTGCTGCGTCATGCCGGCGGCGCGATCGCCCGGGTCGCCATTCGCCGCAACAGCGGTGCGCCGCTCGGCGTCGCCCACACCAGCCATCTCGACTTCTTGCTGATGAACGGCGGCGGTGGCGCGACGCCGACTGAGGACTCCGTCGGACGCGTGCTCTGTCACCTGGCCGCGACTCTCGAGGCGACCGCGATTCCGGAGGAGGCGTTGGCGGCACTGTTGCCGCACGCCGAGACGACGGCTCGCCCGGCTCGAGCAGCCGAGGCAGGCGAAGGTCCGGCGGCGCGGCGCCTGGTGCCGCAGATCGATGCGCCGGGGCAGATGGTGACCTTCGCGCTCGAGGAGCGTGGCATCAGCCGCCTCGAGCTCTACGATGCCCTGCTCGGCTTTGCCGATCGCTGCTCGATCTTTCTCAGCCGCCAGGAGCCAGAACAGCTGCGCTTGAGCTTGAAGTGTGGCGGCGATGCCAATCAGATGCGGGCGCTGGCGGCGGATGTCACCCGCGCCCTCAATCACGTCGTCCGCCGCTCGGCCGAAGGACGCGGGCGCGCCAGCGAGCGCAAGGATGGACTGCCGGCCTTGGCGCAGCGACCCGTCGATCTCGAAGCTCTGCTGGCGGAGCTCGAGACCGCCGACGCCAGCACGGTCGGTCTCGGCTTCGAGCCGGAGCGAGGGCCGGGGCACGAGGGTCTGCGCATCCTCAACGTCCGCGGCACCGGGGCCTGCAACAGCGAATGCGTGTTCTGCATCGAGAAGTTCAATCCGCAGCACCGTTCGATGCCGAAAGCGGATGCCACCCGGGATTTCATCCTCGGCGGTGCCGGCAAGTACGACATGCTGTTCTTCGCCAGCGGTGAGCCGACGATTCATCCCAAACTCTTCGAGTACGTCGATCTGGCGCGCACCGTCGGCTTCACCTGCTTCGGCATGTCGTCGCATTTCCGGACTTTTGCCGATCCGCGCTTCGCCCTGCGCGTCTTGCAGGCGGGCTTCGAGTACTTCGACATCTCGCTGCACGCCGCCGATCTGACCAACCAGCTCGAGGTCAATCCGATCGACGACGGCGGGCGTTCGCTCGACGAAGCGCTCAAAGGGTTGGCCGTGCTGTATCGGCTCGCCGATGCCCTCGGTATCCGCATCAGTGTCACCCACAAGATCGTCGTCTCGCGGCTGAACGTCACCGACCTCGACGCGATCTTCCATGCGACCTACGACCGCGGCGTCCGTCACTTCATTCTGCAACCGGTCCGCACCCTCGGTCTCGCCGAGGACTTGCAGAAGAAGCTCGAGATCTCCGAAGAGGAGATTTTGCCGCATCTCAATGAGTTGTTGCGGCGGACCGAGTCATCGGCGGCGCTGATCAAGCCGTACGGCTTCTCCCGCCAGCATCTGTTCGCCGGCAGCCACGTCGAGTCGGAGCAGAATCGCGTCAAGAACATCTATGGCAAAGCACGGCGGCCGCCGGCGGAACGCTCGGTGCCGGCGAGCAAGCCGCAGCAGGTCGCCCCTGGCCAGCATTGGGTCGAGATCCGTCTCGGCAACGACGGCACCTATGGCTTCGCCGCCGGCGAGGAGGCGGTGCTACTCGACCAGGGGCTGTCGGAACAGCTCGATCTGCCCTTCGGCTGCCGGATGGGGTCGTGTGGCATGTGTTGCGCCAGGATCGTCGAGGGCGAGGTCGATCAGAGCGGCCAGATCTTTTTGACTGATGGGCAGATCGAGCAAGGCTTCGTCCTGCTCTGCCAAGCCAAGCCCCGTTCCAATCTGCGCCTGCGGCTCTGCAGCGACGAGGAAGTCGACCAGCTCTAGATGCGCGTCGCTCGCGTTATCACCAACGAGACCTGCAACCAGAACTGTTGGTTCTGCAATGCTCGACGGCCGGCCGAGCGGCCGGAGTGGATCAGCTCCGCCGCGGTCGAGCAGCGCATCGCCGCCGCCGAGTCGAGCACACCACAAGAGATCTTGTTGACCGGCGGCGAGCCGACGCTGCGCCAAGATCTTGCGCTCTGGATAGGCCGCGCCGCGAGAAGCGGCGCTAAGGTCACGCTCGAGAGCAACGCCAGCCGCATCGATCGCGAGCGGGCCGAGCAGTTGGCGGCGGCAGGCTTGTCGTCGGCGCGGGTGCAATTGGTGGCATGGGGGGCCGAGATCGCCGACGCGATCACCCGCGAGCCCGGCGGATTTGCTGCGGCGATCGAGGGCATTCGGGCGCTGGTCGATGCGGGTATTGCGGTCGAGGTGACCACGCCGGTGGTGCGGCGCAGCGTCGCGCATATCGCAGCGATCCCCGCCGGGCTGAGCGCCGCGGCTGTGCCGGTGTCGGCGATCAGTCTGGTGGTTCCGCTCGCCGCGCCCGATGCGGCGGAATGTGCCCCGCTTGCGGAGGTTGCGACGGCGGTCGCGGCGATGGCGGGCGAGGCGCGTCGGGTCGGCCTGCTGTTGCGCTTCGATCCGGCGACGTTCGTGCCACCGTGCCTGTTTGCCAACGTCGAGCGCATCGCACATCTCTTCGCGCTCAATCGGGGCAATGCCAGCCGCGGCGGCTACCGGCGCATCGCCGAGTGTCACTCCTGCCTGGTGAATGATCGCTGCCCCGGTGTTCCTTCCACGGCAGCCGCCTTGCCTCAGCCGCGGCCGATCACCGAGCCGCGCCTGCGGCGGCGGATGACGGTGGTGTCGTCGATCCAGGATCAGATCGCCCGAGAGCTGGTGACGCGCGACCTGTTCCGCGGTGGCGAGCAGCCGGTGCCGGAGCACACCGTCCGCATCAATTTTCATTGCAACCAAGCCTGTCAGTTCTGTTTCGTCTCGACTCATCTGCCCCCGGCGCAGGAAGCGACGGTGCGCGAGGCGATCGAGGAAGCGGGCCGGGCAGGGGCGATGCTGGTGCTGTCGGGAGGCGAGCCGACGCTCAATCCGCGCTTGGTCGACTATGTCGGCCTCGGACGCCGCGCTGGTGCGGGCTCGATCGAGCTACAGAGCAATGCCATTCGGCTGGCCGAGGCGGACCTGACCGAGGCCCTGGCGAATGCCGGCCTCGATCGGGCGATGGTGTCGTTGCACGGATCGCATGCTTCGTTGTCGGACGCGATTACCGGAGCGCCTGGGACCTTCGCCGCGACGGTGCGCGGCATCGACGAGTTGCTGCGCGCCGGCATTCAGACGCGATTGAACTTCGTCTTCTGCCAGGCGAACCGCGATGACTTTCCGCAATTCGTAGACCTGGTCGCCAGCCGCTGGCCGTCAGCGGGCATCGTCTTTTCGTTCGTCGGCTCGCACACCGACGTGGTGCCGCGCACGGTCGAGCTGATCCCGCGCTTCAGCGAAGTGCTGCCGTCACTGCGCCAGGGACTGGCGAGAGCCCGCCGAGCCGGGCTAGTCGTCACCGGCTTCGACTCGATGTGCGGCATGCCGCTCTGCCTCGTGCCGGCAGAGGAGCGGGTGCACTTCTCGGCGATCGAGGTCGGTGCCGAGGCAGGCGGAGGCGAGCTGATCAAAGGCGAAGCCTGCACGCACTGTTCGGCGTCGCACCGCTGCCATGGCATTCGCCGCGGCTACGCCGAGCTCTACGGCACCAGCGAGCTGCAACCCCTCTCGCAGTAGCAAAGCCCCCCAGAGCTGTAGCGCGCGCTCGGAGAGCGCGCGCTACAGCTCTGGGGCTTACATTGGTACGTGGCGGAGGTGATCGTCGTTCAGAAAGTAGGTGATGCAGCTCGAGGAGCGGTTGCCACGCATCATTCGGAGCAGGTGTGTCAGCAGCGGATCGAGGTCGGGTCCGACCTCGGCTAGCGCGGCGGCGAGCAAGGCCGGCGCTCGACGGACGACGTCTTGGTAGATCTGCTGCTGGCGCCCGGCCTCACCCGCAGCGCCCTCCACCAGCGCCAGATTGATCCACGACGAGAGCCGGGTCGGATTGATCTCGCACGACCGCTGCAGCTCCTGGCGTGCTCGGCCGAGCTCGCCGAGATGGCGGTACGCCTCGCCGCGACAAGCGAAGGCGACCGGCCCTTCGGTCTTGTTCATCACCCGAATGCCCTGGGCGCAGACGTCCAAAGCCCGCTGCGCATTGCCGCCGAGTAGCTCGAGGTAGGCGAGGCCGTACCAAGCCCAACGGGTCTCACGCCGCACCGCCAGCGCCGCATCGAGATCCTGGCGCGCCTCCGGATAACGGCCGAGCCACAGCTGGAGCTCCCCGCGATGCACCCAGGGCAGGGAAGAAT
>DASPMH010000540.1:0-7887 GCA_035627175.1 Terriglobales bacterium
CCGAAGGTGCCCTCCGACCCGACTACCAAGCCCGTCAGGTCGTAGCCGGGAACGTCCTCCGCCGCCCCACCCAGCTCGACGACCTCGCCGTCGGGCAACACCATCTCGACACCGAGGACGTGATTGGTGGTGACGCCGTACTTCAGAGTGTGCGGCCCACCCGAGTTCTCCGCGACATTGCCGCCGATGGTGCAGGCCGCCTGACTCGATGGATCGGGCGCATAACAGAGACCGTCGCCTTCGACAGCGCGGGTGATGTCGAGGTTGACCACGCCCGCTTCGACCACCGCGCGGCGATTTAAGATATCGATCGAGTGGATCCGCTTCATCCGGCTGGTGCCGATCATCACCGGCGCCGCGATCGGCAGACAGCCGCCGCTCAGGCCGGTGCCCGCACCGCGCGGCACGAAGGCGATCTGCTCGCGCGCCAACAGCCGGCAGATCGCCGCCACCTCCTCCGTCGAGCGCGGCAGCACCACGACCTCGGGCACCGCCTTCTCCAAGGTGTAGCCGTCGCACTCGTAGACACGCAGCTCGGTCGGGCGGGCGATGACGGCGTCGCGGCCGGCGATCGCCTGGAGCTCGGTGACGATTGCCGGATTCAAGCGCACCGGTTCGAGCTCTCGCAATTTTGACTCACTGGCACGGGCTGGCTAATAGCACAGGGATGTCTTTCGCCGCAGCTTTGCAGCCGCCTGCGCGGGTGTTGCTCGGGCCCGGGCCGAGCATGGTTCATCCTCGGGTGCTGCAGGCGATGAGCACCCCGCTGATCGGCCATCTCGATCCCGTCTACTTGCGGCTGATGGACGAAACCAGCCGCATGCTGCGGGCGACCTTCCGCACCCGCAACAACCTCACCCTGCCGATCTCGGCGACCGGCAGCGCCGGCATGGAGGCCTGCTTCGTCAATCTGCTCGAGCCCGGCGACGAAGCGATCGTCTGCCTCAACGGCGTTTTCGGCACCCGCATGGCCGATATCGTCGAGCGCTGCGGCGCCAAAGCGATTTTGGTCGAAGCGCCTTGGGGCGAGATCGTCGATGCCAGCGCAGTCGAGCGCGCCATCGCCGGCGCGCGTGCACCGAAGCTGGTCGCGATCGTCCAGGCCGAGACCTCGACCGGCATCTTCCAGCCGCTGGAAGAGATCGGCCGCATCGCCCGCGACCACGGCGCGCTGCTGGTTGTCGATGCGGTGACCTCCCTCGGCGGCTGCCCGCTCGACATCGACGCGCTGCAGATCGACGCCTGCTACAGCGGCACCCAGAAGTGTCTCAGCTGTCCACCCGGGCTGGCGCCACTGACCTTCTCCGATCGCGCCCTGGCCGTACTGCGCCAGCGCAAGACCAAGGTGCAGAGCTGGTATCTCGATCTGACCATGATCGAGAAGTACTGGGGTTCCGAGCGCGTCTATCACCACACTGCGCCGATCAGCATGAGCTACGCTCTCTACGAGGCACTGCGCCTGGTCGAAGAGGAAGGCCTCGAAGCGCGTTGGCAGCGGCACCAGCGCCATCATCTGGCGCTCAAGGCGGGGCTCGAAGCAATGGGGCTGCCGCTGGCGGCGCAACCAGGCCACCAGCTGTGGACTCTCAATGCGGTGCGCATCCCCGACGGCGTCGACGACGCGACGGTGCGCCAGGCCTTGCTGACCGACTACAATATCGAGATTGGTGGTGGCCTCGGCCCGCTCAAAGGCAAGATCTGGCGCATCGGCTTGATGGGCGAGTCGAGCAGCGCCGCCAACGTATTTCTGGTCCTGCACGCCCTGCAGCAGGTGCTGGCGCGGCTCGGACTGCCCGGTGAGCCTGGCAGTGGCGTCGCCGCGGCCGAACGCTACTACGCCAGCTGACGCGAGGTTCTCTTGAACGCACCTTCGGCGCCCACCGCACCACGGGCGCGACGCCATCGCCTGCGCGCCGCAATCGTTACGATCCTCGCTCTCGTCGCGGCATGCACCTCCGCCAAGCCCGCACCCAAGGCGCCGCTTGGGCCACAGCTGGTGCGCCTCGATCCCGCCGCCTGTCGCGAAGTGCTGCGCGACGACAGCTCGCTCGAGACCCTACAGCATGCGGCGGTGCGCAGCGGCGCCTATTTCACCGAGGACGCGCCGCCGTCGACGAGCTTCTTCGGCCGGCCTTTGCTGCGCAACAATCTCGCTGCGATCGCCAGCACCGCCGCGGAGGCAACTTCGCTCGAGGTATTCGCCGGCACGCTGTGCGATCGGGTCGCCGTCTACCGCGTCGAGCTGAAGGATCCGCTGCAGGTCACCGGCTACGTCGAAGCGCCGATCGCAGCGCGCCGGCAGCCGGGGAACGGCTATTCGTACGCGATCTACGAGCCGCCGACCGACTTGGTCGAGCTCGACGTCAGCGCCATTTGCCCGAACTGCGAGCAGCGCTTGGCGCAAGGGCGGCTCGCCGGCAGTCGGGTGACGCCGTACTACAGCCGCGCCGAGATCGAAGCGGGCGCCATCGCCGGACAGGACTACGAGCTGGCCTGGCTCGACGATCCGGTCGATGCCCTGCTCCTCGAGCTGCGCGGCTCGGGAGTGCTGCAGTTCGAAGACGGCACCCGGATGAATCTCGCCTACGCCAGCAGCAACGGCCGCAGTGCGAGCGATCCGCTGGCGATGCTAGCGGGCAGCGGCCAGCCGGCGGACTTCGCAGCCTTGCGCGCACACCTGCGCGCCCGTCCCGAAGAGGCGGCGGCTGTGTTGCGCGCCCGCGAGCGGGTGGTGTTCTTCGGGGTTGCGCCGGTCGGCCCGGTAGGCAGCATCGGCACGCCGATCACCGCCGGACGAACGGTTGCCGCCGATCCGCGCATCTATCCACGCGGCCTGCTCGCCTTCGTGCGCAGCGGCGCGACAGAGCGGGATGCGCCGCAGCTGTCCCGCTTCGTCTTCGTCCAGGACGACCAGCCCGGTCTGCGCGGCGCCGAGCGGCTCGGGCTGTTCGCCGGCGAGGATCCCAGCGCAGAGCTGGCCCAGCTCCGCGGCAACGCCGAGCTCTACGTCATCTTACCGGAATAGCCTCTGTAGCTGCCCTCGGAAGACGGCGGCGGGGTGCGCCGAGCCGCCGTAAGGCGTAGCTGCCGTCGGAAGACGGCGGCAGGTACGCCGAACCGCCGTAAGGCGTAGCTGCCGTCTAGAGGTGCCGGCCGTCGCTGGGAGAGTGCGGTCGACCGGCGTTTGGGCTGCAACACGAGTGGCAGCCACTCCGAACTCCAGAGGAGCATGCCGGAGCCATGGAGAAGATGGCCTGTCAGCTCCGCAGGAGCCCTTTTATGATGCCGATGGTGCCGCACCGATAGGCATTGGTAGAACAGGACCGTGAAAGCGACGACAGCGTCTCGCCTTAGCGTGGGTGGGACGGGGATCGGCGCAACCACTTGCCCGAAGGCACCGGCGCGCCGCCGGCACCGCTCGCGGCGCCAGGTGCCGGTCAGGGACAAGGACATCGCGTTGCCGCGTACCATGCGATTACGGTAGAGGCGAAGCTTGTTGCAGCGAGCACGATGGTTACCCGAACATCCGTATCGATAAGTCACCGGGCGCTTTCAGATTGTCATTGGATGCGTTTAGCAAGTGCGTAACATTCTCTACCGCTATCTGAAAAAGGGTAGCGTTAGCCTTGCCGCTCACATTTGGGTTCGAGTGACCGGTTTCCTTTAGAAGCTCGGCTATTCTGTCTTCATTCATTGGTTGTCCCACTAGACTCAACGCTCGAATTCATTGCACTGTTTAAATCAGAGTCCTTGCTCGCCCCTCAGCTGGGGGGATTGCTCCGCACTTATCTTGATTGCCACGTAGCGCTCGGTATTCCAGTGTCCGGGCGCGGCGGGGCGCAACGGCGGACACCAACGTCACATCCGCGAGGGATGGCGACGTTAGTCGCCATCATTGCCAGCATTGCCACCGCGATGACTTGCGAATTCCGATCCGACGGGGCGCTCAAAGCCAGAAATCGGGCGGTTACCCAATTGCTGCGGCGCATACATCGAGAGAATTAGGAGATTTATTACCGAGAGACCGGCTAATCCGACCCCCCACAATATCGAGGTTGCTGATCCGATCCGTTTTGCAACCAGGCGATCCCACAAAGTTTTCCGTGGCATCCGTGGAACGGAGCAATGCTTGGCAATTCGATCGTCGTATGCATTGCGCACCATTCGCAGGCGTTGATACTCAGCACCAAGAAACCAGGTACACACTGTGGCCATCGCTAGTGATACGATCGGGAACGCGAGGACTATACTCCCCAACGTGCCTACTAAGTCAGGTTGGACGTATGGCACAACATTGATCGTGATGATGGCAACGGCGAAGCGGTTGAAACTGCTCCAGTAGTGCTCCTGGCGCAACTTAATCTCCTCCCACAGGCAGGCCAGAATAGCGTTGTCTTCCATGATCATCTCCCCCATCCGCTGAACGCGCCACTGCTCGGACATCGCGATCTACGTCACCGTTAAATGCGATCCAGCAATCGGACCATGCCGCCATCCCCAGCCCCGGCATAGTGCTCGATTTAGCGCGGGCAGATCTCGCGTAGCGCCTTCGGTTCCCATGCCCCGCCGCCTAGACCACGGCCGGCGGCGGTGTCAATGCGCAGGTGGCGACCACGCACCGCGCCTGCGAATCACGGCGCCGTCCACTCTTGGATTGCCCATGTCAGCAGGGTCAGCCCAATGGCGATCATTGCGAACCAGAGCGCAACGCGCACGCTCGCCCAAGGGGACGGCGGGGGAGGCGACACGTAGCCTGCCGGAAGCGGGATCAACGTCCGTTTCGCGGCAAGCAGCGCCTTACCAGTTGCAATTCCAGCTGCCGTGGCGAGGATCATTGAGAGGGGATTCGAGTTGCTCCACCAGCCATGAGCGACAAACCCCAGCACGGCGCCGGTCGCGCCGTACACAGCTTCACTAGTGATGGTGAACTGCTGCTTGAGCTCCTCGCGAAAGCGGTGACCCATCCCCATGGGCCGCCCCTACCGCACCCCCGAGGCGGTCGTCAATGCGCGGGTGGGGTCGGTGGGCTGCAGCTCGCGGCGCTCGCGAACGGAGGGGGGAGTCAGTGCGATGGTTGGCGATCTTCTTCACAGCCATCACGTGCCAAGGACATCCTGAACGTGAAGCTCTTCCACGTTGCTAAACAAGCGGCGCCGAACTCACTATTGCCATGTGGAGTTCTCCGAGACATGCGAGACCCATCGCCACTGGAGCTGGAGCCGCAATGCGTTGGCCCGATAGGCAGAGCACGATAGGCGATCAGCAGCTGTGTCTCGCTTGAGCAGCGCGCTTTGAGGGATCGTTCTGGATTCTGCGCCACGAACACGTCAAGAAACGAACGGTCACTTTGCCTTACGACTCTTCTATTCGATGCTCATCGTGCTGTGGATAGTCGTCCTCGCGCACTGCGTCGCCACAGCTCTTTGATCGGGGGCGCGTTCATTCGACTTTCGCGGTGCCCTACAACTCGCATCGTTTGTCAGCCTGGTGGCCCCGTCATGTACCCCCTCGCGTCTCTCCCAGCATCGGAACGCTGCGAACGTGCGAGTTTCCGCGCGGTCAGGTACAATGGCGAGAATGGATCACCCCGCCGAATCCCGCCGCGAGCTGCAGCTCGGCATCGTCACGCGCGTCTACCCCGACACCTGGGAAGTCGACGTCCGCCTGCTGCACGTCACCAGCTCCGAGGTGCGCCGCGCACGGGTCAAGGTATTTGCCTGAGATCCACACCAAGGAGCGTCCGTCGCACGTCGTGATCGGATGGCTCGACGCGTACCAGCAGGGACCGGTCGCCTCCCTGTCCACAACACCATCGTTCCCGACGACCAGAAGAAGGACTTTGTGCTCTGGCTCGAGCTCTGATGGGCTTCCGCATCACGCTGAAAGAGCCGAGCCACCAGGGGAAGGCTCAGCCCGGCACTGTCGGTGAGTTCGAGATCCGCAACACAAGGGGGCGCTGCTGCAGTACCGCCTCCTCGAGGACGGCGGAGTCATCCGGACGGACACACCTAAGACGCGGATCGTTCAGACGGACGAAGATGGATCGGTCGACGTGCACGCCGACGGGGACATCACCGCGGACGCCGGCGGGAACATAGAGGCGACGGTCGGCGGCAACGCGACGATTCAGGCCGCCGGCAACATCGAGCTCCAGGCGGGCGGCAACATCACCATCGCCGCGACCGGCAACGGACGATCACCGGCGCCAACGTGAATATCAATTGATGGGCAACGGAGCAGCTCGTTTCGGGGATGTCGCTGGCGGAGCAATCACGGCTACCGCTGCCAAGACCTTCATCAACGGGAAGAAGGTTGCGCTGGTGGGTGACGGCGTCGCCGGTCACGGAGATAGCCCGCATAGCAGCCCTACGATGGCGACGGGAGCGACGACGATCCGCGTTTAGGGCAAGGTGCCGTGCTGCGTGACCAGCGCTGCCACCTGTGGACATACAGTAGCCGTGGCAAGTGAAGACGTATTCTTTGGAGGCGCTGTGGGCTTGCCGCCGCCGTGACGGGCGAGGCTCGTCGCTGCTATTCGCCGAGGGCATCCAGGTATGTCGCGTGTGCAATAAGCAGGCTGCGGTCGTTAGGGTTGATGTCGGAAGGCCCGCATCTCACCTACGTCTCGAAAGGTGGCGAACCGATCAGCTGGGACTAGGCCTCCCGTGCCGAATAGAGGCCGCGCCTCACCGCTCCTGAGCTGGTTCAGGCAGCAGCCCCTTTTGCCGAAGCTGCTCAAAGTATTCCTCCGCGGACATCGGGCATCGAGCCAGGTCTAGTGCCTCGCGCAACGACACATGGATCTGTTTCGGTATGAATGAATGGTCAGCGGTCCGGTCGCGGCGAATCCCGTAGCGCGCAACCAACTTGCCATCCCACCGGATGTGAACGTTGGCGTGCTTGCGCCCCTGCTCGTCGATGTCGGCCTTGAGCTTGGACGCAATGGCGTATGCTTGCCTTTGATCTATCAATGGGGGCGTCAGCGCTTTGAGATGTACGAGTCCAAAACGCAAAGTTGTTGTTGCGGCCCAGGTCCGAGACGCCCTCGCTCCGAGTCATACGCATCAAAAGTGTCGAGAATGTCCGCCGCGAGATTGGCCATGGCCTCGGCTGGAGTGTCGCCACTCATAGCGATGTTCGCTTCGTCGAATGAAGCTAGGACGCTGGACGGTCCATAGTTCAAACTAACGGGAATCGGCTTGCGGACGGCGTACGGCTCCCCGGGGAAGCAGTCAATCTCATGCCGGCTGGTGAACCTACGAACCGCCTCAAAGATAGTCGGCGGGAGCTCCTGGTAGGTAAGGAGGTCCACCGAGTAGGCATCCCTTGGAAGCACTCTCATGAAGTGTCGAAAACTGCCAAGTGCACCGGCCACCGAGCCAGGGCGCTGCAGGCGCCCTAGCAAAATCAACTCATCGAGCGATTCGTAGGCGAGCTGCTTCAGCGCTACTTCCGCGATTGGGGATTTCGTCGTATCGCGCTCGAGTCTTGCGTTGCCGATCTCGGATACGTCGGTGACAGCGTTCATGACTTACTCTCGTCGTCCTGCGTAGCTTGCTGCCGCCCGAGTTCGCGCTGGACCATTGCATGATACCGCTCAAAGTTTCGCTGCAGCAAATTTATCAACGAGAACATCGTGGCAGGAGTCAGTGCGAATTTCGCAACGCACTGCGCACGAAAAACGTCCTCCGGCTCGCTTCCGAAAGGTGGCCGACTCTGCAGCACGGTGAGATAGAAAATGCCTCGATCGGGAGAATTTTGCGCGATAAAGAAGTCGACGAAGGTCATGGGTAGGTCGCCGCCCCCGACGTACTCTATCTTCACTTCTTGTCCCGAGCTGTTTTCGTCCGCCATCGCCACGGTTCTCTAGGGCACCGCTAGCACCTG
>DASPMH010000541.1:0-8540 GCA_035627175.1 Terriglobales bacterium
AGGCGCTGGCGCTGATCCAGGCGGCGCTGGAGGTGACCCGCGCCGAGGTCAGACCGACCGAGCTGGCGCTGGCGGACATCGATGTACGCGAGTTGCTCGAGCAGCTGGTGCGCGAGAATCAGCTGCCCGCCGATCGCCAGAGTCTGCGCGTCGAGCTTGAGGTGCCGCCGCAACTGCCGCGCCTGCGCAGCGACTCGATCAAGCTGACCATGATTTTGCGCAACTTGATCAGCAACGCGCTCAAGTTCACCGAGGCGGGTTGTGTCCAGATCTCGGTCGAGCAGATCGACGGCAGCATGCGCTTCGTCGTCGCCGACACCGGCATCGGCATCGGACCGGACGAACTACCCTACCTGTTCGAGCCCTTTCGCCAAGCCCACGGCTCGCGCTCACGGCGAGCGGGTGGCTCAGGACTGGGACTCTATATCGTCAACCGCTTGGTCGACCTCTTGGGAGGATCCATCTCGGTCGACAGCAAGCCCGGCGTGGGCACGTCCTTCTGCGTCGCGTTGCCGCTCGAGCCGCCACTGTCGGAAGCGGAAGGCTCGATCTCGCCGCCCTGAACCAGCAGCACCAGGCGGAACAGGTCGGGCAGCGACTCGGCATTGAGGGTGTGCATCAGGCGGAAACGGTGCACATCGACGGTGCGCGCCGACAGTCCCAGCTCGGCGGCGATCACTTTGCTCGGCTTGCCGGCGAGCAGACCTTCGAGCACCGACTTTTGACGCGGCGTCAGCCGCGCCAGCGCTTCGGCGACCTCGGCGCGCTCGGCCTGCCGACGGCGCGATTCCTCGTTCGAATGAAGCGCGCCGCGCACCCGCTCGATCAGGGTCTGCCGATCGAAGGGCTTCTCGAGGAAATCGACGGCGCCCTGACGGACGGCGCGGACGGCGCTGGCGACATCGGCGTAAGCCGACATCATGATGATCGGCACATCGGGAGCGACTTTGCCAAGGGCCTCCTGCAGGTCGAGACCGCTGAGACCGGGCATGCGCAGGTCGGTGACGACACAGGCGGTGCCCTCATCTTTGTAGGAATCGAGGAACTTCTGTGGCTCCTCGAAGCAGCGGATCTCCCAGCCGCATGGGGCTAGCACCCAGCACACGTACTCGCGCAGTTGGGGATCGTCGTCGACGACATAAACGATGCCGGCGCCGTTGGTGGCCCCGGCACTCTGGTCCGTTGCAGAGCTATCGCTCACAAACACTTCTCCCGGTTCGGGCCTCGACAGGGACGTGGAGGCTGCACGCGACTTCTGATCACCTATATCTTTAAGGCCACAAGGAATCAGGAAACTCAATCCAACCGGGACAGTTTCGCTATCGTGAGGGTGCGCCCCCTTTCCCAAGGGCTGATGCCTTCCGCCGGCGAAAGGCATCAGCGCCGCAGGCGCAGGGGGGATTTCTGAGTCGCCAACTCTCAACGCACCGTGCGAAAGAACGCCTGCACGTCCGCCGCAAACAGCTCCGGCTGCTCCAGCGCGGCGAAGTGGCCGCCGCGCGGCATGTCGGTCCAATGGGTGATGTGGTAGTGGCCCTCGAGCCAGCGGCGCGGGAAGCGGGCGATCTCTTTCGGAAAGCGCGCGATGCCGGTCGGCACTTCGACCTTCTGGAAGAGGAAGGGCACCCGCCCGCCTTTGAACACCTCGTAGTACAGCCGCATCGACGAGGTGATCGTCTGGCTCGCCCAGTACACCATCACGTTGGTCAGGATCTCGTCCTTGCTGACGACAGTCTCGACCTCGCCGCCGCAATCGGTCCAGGTACGCAGCTTCTCGACGATCCAGGCCGCGAGACCGGCGGGCGAATCGTTGAGGGCGACGCCGAGGGTCTGCGGCTTGCTGCCCTGGATGCGCTGGTAGCCGGTCTCATCGTTCTGGAAGCGGTCGAAGTCGGCAAGATCCGCCTGTTCGCGCTCGCTCAAGCCGTCGCGATCTCCCGGGATCGCGTACGGCATGTTGACGTGAATGCCGGCTAAGTGCGTCGCGTCGAGCACGCCGAGGGTGCTGGTGATCAACGCCCCCCAATCGCCGCCCTGCGCCCCATACCGCTGATAGCCGAGACGGCGCATCAGCTCGGCGAAGGCTTCGGCCATGCGCATCACGTCCCACTGCCGCGTCCGGGTGACCTCGGAGAAGCCGTAGCCAGGTAGCGACGGCACTACCAGATGAAAGGCGTCAGCCGCGGTGCCGCCGTGCTTCTCCGGCTCGGTCAGCGGCTCGACGACCTTCAAGAACTCGACGATCGAACCGGGCCAGCCGTGCAACAGCAGCAGCGGCATCGCCTGCACATGCGGCGAGCGAACGTGGGCGAAGTGAATGCGCTGGCCGTCGATCAGGGTGGTCCACTGCGGCATCCGATTGATTCGCCCTTCCTGAGCTCGCCAGTCGAAGTGCTCGCGCCAGTAGCCGACCAGTTCGCGCAGGTAGGCGGTATCGGTGCCGTAATCCCATCCACTGTCGGGAATCTGATCCGGAAACCGCGTCGCCTCGAGACGGCGGTGCAGATCCTCGAGAATCGCGTCATCGAAATGAACGGCGAAGGGAGTGAAGTCACTCATCGCAGCCTCCAGCAGTGAATCCGCGCCTTATCGAACGACGCCCACCGCCGCGCAAGATCCGCGAGTGTGCGCCCCCTTTCCCAAAGGGGGCGAAGCCCTAATTGCGGGGGCAGTACGGCGAGGCGCTGCCGTCTCGCACCGGCATGATGATCCACAGCACGACGTAGAGCACGATGCCCCAGCCCGCACCCAACAACGCCAGCACGACCGCGGCGAGCCGCAACGCGGTCACCGAGATGCAGAACTGCTCGGCGAGACCGGCGCAGACACCACCGATCATCTTGTTGTGGTGGGTGCGGTACCAGGTCGCCGACAGCGCCGAGTTGGCGAGCATGCTGCCGCAGTAGCGGCACTTGCTCGCTTCGGCGCGGATCGATTCGGCGCAATACGGGCACGCCTTCATCGCATCGGCGGCGGGTGTTTGGCTGGTCGGAACGATTTCGTTTGGCATCATTATACCCCGAGGTTCTTGTGCAGCCGGCCCGCGCTCAGTGGGATCGCCGCGTAGGTGCCGGCGAGCAGCAGGGTCAGCAGGGCGGCGTAGCTGAAGGTGACGTAGGTCGCCACCGGGCTCGGCAGGAAAGCCTGCAGGAAGCTGTGGAGCTCGCGCATCAGGTAAGCGTCCCACGCCAGCACCAGCGGCAGCGGAATGATCGCCACCACCAGCGCGGTGACGACGCGCCGCCAGAACGCTTCGGCCGCATTGGTTTCGATCGCCGGCGCGAGACAGAGCAGCGTGCCCGCGGTCAGTCGATCGCAATCGACCCCGACCTCGCTCGCTCGCAAGCTCGCCGAGATCCTCTCCAACGCGGCACGCTGGCCGCGACACTCGTCGCACTCGGCGAGATGCTCGGCGAACACCGGATGAAGCTCGTTCATATCGATGCCCTCTCGGTGGCGCTCAAGCGGGCGAGAGCATGATGCAGCCGGCTCTTCACCGTGCCGCGCGGGCAACCGACGATGTCGGCGATCTCCTGCTCACTGAGGTCGTGATAGAAGCGCAAGATCAACACCTCCCGCTGCGCCTCCGGCAGCAGCGCCAGCAGCGCCTGTGCGTCGAGCGTGGCCTCGACCTGGTCCGCAGCGACGAAGACGTCGGTCGAATCCGATGCGCCGATGCCGTCAGACAGACTCTCTCCGCCTCGCCGCCGGTGCCAGTCCCGTCCGAGGTTGACGGCGATCTGGAACAGCCAGGTCGAGAAGCGCTTGCCGCCATCGAACCGCCCGGCGTGCTTGACCACGCGCAGCCAGGTCTCCTGGTAGAGGTCGTCGACCTCTCGCCCGCCGGTCTGTCGATGCAAGAAGCTGCACAGCGGGCGCTGGTAGCGTTGCAGCAACTCGCGCAGCGCGCTCTCGTCGCCGTCGGCGACGCGTGCCACCAGCCATTCATCCGCGACCATGTCGGCGACATAGCACCATCAGGCGGTCACGGCCGCGGCGGGCCTGACCGGCTGGTCGAATCGAACAGCTCGAGCCCGTTGCGCAGCAAGCGCTCGATCGCCGATTCCGCGCCGGGCCGCGGCGGCACCACCAGCCAGAGCACAAGGTAAGCGACCGGAGCGATGTGGGTGATCAGGGTGAAGATGACGAAAGCCAGCCGCACCGCCGGTAGGGGCACGACCAAGGCGTGGGCGAGCGCGGCGCAGACGCCGGCGAGGCGGGCTTCGGGATGATCGCGGAACCAGTTCTCGGTATCGAAGCTGGTCAGGCGGCTGCGGCAATAGCGGCAGCGCACGGCGGCCGCCTGAATCTCCTCGGCACAATAGGGACAGCGCTTGGTTTCACTCATCCGTTTCTCCTTCCCCGGTGATACGCGCGCCGGCTCGGTTCGGTTCATCGCCCGCAAAAGATTTCTGATCGACCTATCCGCCCCCTCCCCTGCGCGCAAAAATTGCGCCCGGGGGAGAGGACCGGCGACGAGCTCCGATTACATTGGCTCGTTGGCGAGGAGCGCGCCGAGGGCGCGGTAGTGGTGGGTGGCGCCGCCGAGGGTCAGCTCGAGCTGGCGGGCGTAGAGGAAATAGCGATGCAGCGGGTAATCGCGATCGACACCGATGCCGCCGTGCAGGTGTTGCGCGGCGTGGACGACGCGCTTGCCGCCGTCGGCGGCCCAGCACTTGGCGACGTGCACCTGCTTCTCCGCCGGCAGGCCTGCGGCGATACGCCAGGCGGCCTGCATCGCGGTCAGCCTCACGCCCTCGGTGTCGATGTAGGCATCGGCAGCACGATGGCCGGCCGCTTGGAACATGCCGATCGGCTGATCGAACTGCTTGCGTGTCTTGAGATATTCGGCGGTCAGCTCGAGTGCTCTGGTGCAGACGCCGAGCGCGGTCGCGCAGAGCGCCGCGGTGGCGCGCTGCTCGATCCAGGCGACGATCTCGGATCCTTGCCCGGCGGCACCCAACATCTCGGTCGCCGCCATGCTCGTGTTGTGCAGGTCGATGCGCGCCTCGGGCTGACCGCTGGTCGTGTCGAGCTCGGTGATAGTCACGCCGGCTTGCTTCGGATCGAGCAGCAACAGCACCACCTCGCCGTCGCCGGTACTCGCCGGCAAGAGGATCCGCTCGGCGAGCTGGCCGGCGGGCACGTTCATCTTGGTGCCGCTGACCGTCCACTGGCCACCGTTGCGCTGTGCCCGCGTCTGCGGCGGATCGAGAGGAGCCGCCGCCGCTTCGGTCAAGGCAGCACTCAGGATCAGCTCGCCGCGCGCCACCCGCGGCAGCATCTGCTCTCGCTGTGCCGCGCTGCCGAACTCGGCGATCGCCAGCGCGCCGAGGACGATCGTTTCGAAGTACGGCACCGGTGCGGTCGCCCGGCCGATCTGCTCGGCGATGCCGGTCACTTCGAGAAAACCCAAACCCGAACCGCCGTGCTCCACCGGCAGCGCCGCGCCGAGCAAGCCCGCTTTGGCAAGCTCCGACCACAGCTCCCGGTCGAAGCGCGGCCCACCGCTTTTCTCGATCTGCTTCACGCGCGCGTGGCTCGCCTTATCGATGAGGATCTGCTGAGCCAGGCCGAAGAGCGCGAGTTGATCGTCACTGTAGGAGAAGTCCATTTTCGATACCTCTTGCCGGCGGCTCAGAAGCGCGGCATGCGCGGCAGGCCGAGGCCGAACATACCGATCAGATCGCGCTGGATCTCGTTGGTGCCGCCGCCGAAGGTCAGGATGATCAGGCTGCGGTAGAGATGCTCGAGCTGACCGCTGATCACCGCTTCCGGCGAGCCGCGGCGCAGATACGAGGGCGGCCCGAGCACGTCCATCAGCAAGCGGAACGATTCGATGTACCACTCGGTGCCGAATACCTTGATGGTCGAAGCCGCGGCGACGTCGAGAGTGCCGCCCTGGCTGCCGGCCCACGCGACCTTCCAGTTGATCAGGCGCAGGAACTCGAGGCCGCTGTAGACCTTGGCGAGATTGACCTGCACCCACTCCTGATCGACCACCCGGCGGCCGTCGGCCAAGCGAGTGTCCTGAGCCCAGGCGCGGGTCTCCTGGAACATCCGCTCGAGAATTCCCGGCGAGCACAGGGTGACCCGCTCGTGGTTGAGCTGATTGGTGATCAGCCGCCAGCCCTGGTTCTCTTTGCCGACCAGATTGGTCACCGGCACGCGGACATCGTCGTAGTATGTCGTGTTGATGTCGTGGTCGGAGAGCAGGTCCATCGGATCGATGCGCAGCCCCGGCGCATCGGTCGGTACGATCAAGATCGAGATGCCCTGATGCTTCGGCGCCTCGGGGTCGGTGCGCACCGCCAGCCAGATGTAGTCGGCGTCGCCGGCGAGACTGGTGAAGACCTTCTGGCCGTTGATGACGTAGTGGTCGCCGTCGCGGACAGCGCGAGTGGTCAGCGAGGCCAGATCGGTGCCGGCGTTGGGCTCGGTGTAGCCGATGCAGAAGTGGATCTCGCCACGGAGAATTTGCGGCAGGAAGAACTTCTTTTGCTCCTCGCTGCCGTACTTCATGATCGAGGGGCCGACGGTATTGATGGTCAGCATCGGCACCGGCGCGCCGGAACGCATCGACTCGTCGAAGAAGATGAACTGCTCGATCAGCGAGCGCCCGCCGCCGCCGTACTCCTTCGGCCAGCCGATGCCGAGCCAGCCGTCGGCGCCCATCTGCTTGACGATGCGGCGCATCGTCGGCCCGACGCCGAGGCGGGCAAGAAGATCGGCGCGGACCTCAGGGGTGAGCAAGCGCTCGTAATAGGCGCGCAGCTCATGCCGCAGCGCTTCCTGCTCTTCGTTGTAGCCGATGTACATGGCGGCTTAATGACAGAGTGCCCGCCGCCGGCCAAGTATCGGGGAAGACGGCGACAGTCGCTCTTGTCCACCGTAGCCTTGGCGAGGTGGAAGACGGCGCCAGCTGCGCGTGGCGCGGTGGCAGCCTCGCAGAAATCCTCCACAATCGCGCTGCCCCCTTTGGCAAAGTTTGGCAAAGGGGCGCACAGAGCACTTTCGCGAACCCCCGCGGGCCGCGTTTGCCTGGCTGCCCTGACGCTGGCACAAAGCCCGCCAGGGGAGGTGGATGATTCGACACACGCTGCTTTTGATCGTTCTGCTGGCGGTAGCCGCCTGTGACCGCGACCGCCATACCGCACCGCCCTTCACACCGGCCGCTAGTGCTACGACCGCTCGCTCCGCGACAGCGAGCGTCACCGCCACGGCAACCGAGACTCCGACTGTGTCCCGGTCAGCTACAGCTACAGCTACAGACACAGCTACGGCTACGGTCACGTCGACCGCGTCTCTTACGGCAACTAGCAGCGCGACCTCCTCGCCTACCGCCACCGTTAGCGCGACGCTCGCGCTCAGCCCGACCGATTCGCCGCTGCCGACCACAACTGCGAGCCGGACCGCGACCGCGACGATTCCGCCTACGGCGGGATCGATACGCATGCCGCCGCAGCAGCCGCGGATCACCTCGCCGATCGAGGCGGCGCAAGGCGTCGCGGCGACCGACGTCCATCTCGAGGCGTCGCCGTTCGCCGATTCCGATGGCGATCGCGCCCGCGAAGCGGAGTGGGAGATCTGGGACATCAAGACCGACAGCCGCGCCTGGCGCGCTACCGCGAACGGCGTCGAGCTCAGCCATGTCCATCTCTCCAACGGCCGCTTCGAAGGCCCCCTCGCGGCGATCCGCAATCTCGATTTCGATCGGCCCTACCGCGCCCGGGTTCGCTACCGCGACGACAGCGGCGATCCTGCCACCGAATGGTCGGCGTGGGCGGAATGGCGCAACTTCCGCACCGCGCCGTTCGGCATCCCGCCGCTGCTCGCCGGCGCAGCCGCAGCGGAGCCCGAGGTCGAGTGGACCGACACCACCGGCGCAGCCATCGAGCCGCCGGCAGGGCTGACCGTGGTGCTGCGCCAAGCACCGTGTGCCGAATGCGAAGGCTTTACCGATCTGCTCGAATGGGACGGCTTCACAGCAGACGTAGCCGCGCTAGCCGAGCCCGCGGACGGTGCTCTCCAGATCGTGCTGCGCAATGCCGGCAGCGAGCGGCTCGAGCTACCGGCATCGAACCTTGCGCTGACGCTGTGGTCGGAAGCGGGCGAGCAGCGCAGCACCTTGTATCTGCCGGCGTTGTCGATCGTCGCCGGCGGCGAAAGCCGCTTGTGGCTGGCGCGCAACGGCGCGACCTTCTTTGCGCTGTTGAGCGAGACCAGCGCCAACTTCCAGCGCCCGGCGCGCGAGACCGAGCAAGCCTGGGTGACCTTGCCCGGCTTCACCGTCGAAGAAGTCGGCGCCGGCCTGCGTTTCCCAACCCAAGTCATCGCCTCCGGCTGTAGCGCGCGCTCTCCGAGCGCGCCCGCCGCGGCCCACCAACGCCGCTCGGAGAGCGGCCGCTACAGCGAAGGGCAATTGGCGCCGGCGTGCGATGCGGAGCTGCTGGTGATGGAGCTCAAGGGACGCATCTGGGCGATCGACTCCCGCGGTGCAAAGCGGATCTACGCCGACAATCTGCTCGATTTCAGCAGCC